>NZ_JAZHLJ010000120.1:0-7681 GCF_036549495.1 Aurantimonas sp. C2-5-R2 | reverse complement strand
AGGCTTCAGAACCCGCCACGATACGCCGCCTTCTCAGGCCCCATCACCCATTTTCAGCCATAGCTCTCAGAAAACGCAGGCCAACCACAACTCCATGGGTTCTAACTCCAAAAGGATGCCGAGTGTAGCCGCTCAGAAAACGCAGGCCAACCACAACGATGTTGTTCTTTTCGGCGAAGTGTCGTGCAGTGTAGCCGCTCAGAAAACGCAGGCCAACCACAACTAGGTCTTCTGGTAGTCGCCGGCGGCTTTGAGTGTAGCCGCTCAGAAAACGCAGGCCAACCACAACGCATTATCGGTTGTGGGAATCTGCGGCATCAGTGTAGCCGCTCAGAAAACGCAGGCCAACCACAACGGCGCCAAACAGCACGAATTCGATGCTGGCAGTGTAGCCGCTCAGAAAACGCAGGCCAACCACAACCATTTCACAGGTCGGTGTGGTAAAATCGATAGTGTAGCCGCTCAGAAAACGCAGGCCAACCACAACACCGTCGACGACACCGCGGTTACGGCTGGCAGTGTAGCCGCTCAGAAAACGCAGGCCAACCACAACGCTGCATGTGTTGCAATATTACAGCCCTGGAGTGTAGCCGCTCAGAAAACGCAGGCCAACCACAACTGGCTAAAGGACATGAACGCGTCCAACGCCAGTGTAGCCGCTCAGAAAACGCAGGCCAACCACAACTGCCTTGGTGATATCTCCATCGATCAGGCCAGTGTAGCCGCTCAGAAAACGCAGGCCAACCACAACACTCCAATCAATGGCCATGCAGTTTTCCTTAGTGTAGCCGCTCAGAAAACGCAGGCCAACCACAACAGCAGCCAGCGAGGCCAGCCCGTTACCCCCAGTGTAGCCGCTCAGAAAACGCAGGCCAACCACAACTGCCATTTCGAGGATGATAGGATGAAGCTTAGTGTAGCCGCTCAGAAAACGCAGGCCAACCACAACACACGTTCTGGCGAAACGTCGAGAAGACGGAGTGTAGCCGCTCAGAAAACGCAGGCCAACCACAACTACCAGGGTGAGGTGACGTTAAGCTCCAGTAGTGTAGCCGCTCAGAAAACGCAGGCCAACCACAACCATTCCGACGCGCTCAAGATTTGGTTCAAGAGTGTAGCCGCTCAGAAAACGCAGGCCAACCACAACGTGCCGGTGCGGCTGTCTTCCGGCCCGGTCAGTGTAGCCGCTCAGAAAACGCAGGCCAACCACAACGTTGAGGTGCCGTCATGACCGACCGCACCCAGTGTAGCCGCTCAGAAAACGCAGGCCAACCACAACGATATCGTTTAGGTCTCCGGTTAGCGTCCCAGTGTAGCCGCTCAGAAAACGCAGGCCAACCACAACTATTACGACGCCAATTCGGCCACGGCGACGAGTGTAGCCGCTCAGAAAACGCAGGCCAACCACAACGTAGTGGGTTCGCCCCTTCGCCGACGTGAAAGTGTAGCCGCTCAGAAAACGCAGGCCAACCACAACGCTGATGCCGTCGATGTGAGCAACTTCAACAGTGTAGCCGCTCAGAAAACGCAGGCCAACCACAACGTGTATATTCCGGCATCGCCTCGGCAACGAAGTGTAGCCGCTCAGAAAACGCAGGCCAACCACAACCGCAAGACGGTCGGACTCCTGCCCAAGGGAAGTGTAGCCGCTCAGAAAACGCAGGCCAACCACAACACAAACTCACGGATATGACTTATGAAGATTAGTGTAGCCGCTCAGAAAACGCAGGCCAACCACAACTGCCTCGGAGGGCAAGCGGTCACGCCAAAAAGTGTAGCCGCTCAGAAAACGCAGGCCAACCACAACGTTTCAGATGCTTCGGAACCGCTTCGGCGCAGTGTAGCCGCTCAGAAAACGCAGGCCAACCACAACCCTGGAAGTGGGATACCGGCCACCACGTACAGTGTAGCCGCTCAGAAAACGCAGGCCAACCACAACTTCGGCGTCAAGATCAAGCTGTTTATGCGTAGTGTAGCCGCTCAGAAAACGCAGGCCAACCACAACAACTACCGGCTGTTCCGTTCTTCTCGTGCCAGTGTAGCCGCTCAGAAAACGCAGGCCAACCACTGTCCGCCGTTAGGGATGGCTCGAGCGAGCAATGACGGCCCTTGACACGCCTGCCCCCCCGCCGGCAGTGGCGGTTCTATCCGGTCATCATACCGAAGTGCGGGAGATGTGTTCGAGAACCCGCTTGATCGTTGCTCTGTCCGGCGCTCCGCCGACCGCGCACGCTGTCCGATCGCCACCGCTGGATCGCAATCTGTCCATGATCTCTTGCTGCCGTTCCGCGCTGACGGTGCCGTAGCTGTTGAAGCTTGTGTCCAGTTTCTCGTGACCGAGGTTCTGGCTCCAGGCTTTTATCGCTTCGCCATTCACTCCCAGATCGAAAGCGAGCCTCATCAACGTCTTCCGCAGGCTGTGCGGATTGAAATAGGGCTGGCCGGCCGCCGGAAACGCGCGCTTGAAAATGTCACGGATCGGGCCGGCGTTGGACCAATTCGCCCGCTCCAGCCCCGCCGGCGCAAAGAGGCCGGCCGCGTTCGGCAGGACCTTCGTCTTTGGAAAAAGCGGATCGTCCGGACCGAAGAGAAGCCGGCCGGTGAGGTGGGCGATCCAGTCCATGACGATGGCTTCCACCTCTTCCCCAACCGGAAAAAAGTCGGTGCGGATCGTCTTCCGGTTCTTCGTCTTGACGGTGCGGGCATCCTGATCGACGAAACGGCCGGCAACGCTCACATGACGGATTTTCAGCGAGGCGACCACCGCGTCGCGTGCGCCCGTCAGTAGGATAAAGGCGACGACGGCACGGTCGCGCTTTTCCAGATCGGTGCTGGCCGGCATGGTGGCGATGACGTGCTTCACCTGCTCCAGAGACGGGCCGGGTTTCTCGCGCCTCGCGGTCGCGATCCGGAGGTCATGATTGGACGGATTGAAATATTCCGCGTCGGAGCCGTTGATCTTCGACCGATAGCCGGGTTGCCCGGCGAGCCAGACGAAGAAGGCGTGACAGGCCTTTAGCCGGGCCGTGACGGTCGCTTTCGCCAGCGGCTTGCCCGTGGAGCCGTGCCCGGCTTCCGCCAGCCGCCGCTTGTAGGCGCGCGCCTGCTCGTGGTGGAAGGCAGCGAAGTCGCGGTGGCCGGTGCTGGCTTCAAAGCCGGCAATGGCGGCAAGTGAGGCATTAACGGAGGCAGGTGCCATGCGCTTCGCATCCTCCAGCCAGATCATGTAGGCGCGCTTGATGCGCTCGTTTTTCGCGTGGTGCCTTGCCATGGGTTTCAGCCTCCTTTCGCAAGTGAACATTTGGACGGTGATCGGCGATCTAGCCTATGCGTGCGTCCGCCTGTCTGATCGTCACGGTGCATCTGGCCTCCAGCGCCGGCAGAAGGCCCTTGCCGAGCTTCTTGTGCATGGTGGTGGCGCATGTTTCGCAAAGCGCAAGATAGGAGAGGCGCCCCGACGCCGAGACCTCCACTTCCACCGCGTCGAAGGCCGGCCGGCGTGGCTCGCGGCAGGAGAAGCAAAAGCCCTCGTGCGGCTGAAGTGTCCGCTTCGCTGGCTTGCGAGCCTTTAGGAAAGCGATCAGGTCCGAACCGTGAATGAGCGTCGGCCGCCTGCCGTCGATCGCCTCCAGCCCTTCCACCTTCAGCCATCGCCGGATCGTTCTACGATGAACGCCGAGCGCGGTGGCGGCCTCGTCCACCGTGTAGGTCCGGTGCCTGCCGATCGCCCGCCAAGACGGGCGCCGCGCCATCTCAGCGCGCTCCCTTGTCGATCAGGTTGCGGATGTCTTCCACCCGCCACACGGTGATCCGGCTTCCCAGCTTCGTCGGCTTGGGAAAGCGGCCGTCACGGACGCCCGCCCACCAGGTCGATTTGGAAACGGGAATCGGGCCGGCCGGCGCAAGGATTGAGCGCAAGCGCAGGAAGCCGGTGCGGGGAAGGTCGTCGGGATGTGTCATGATGTCACCTCGTCGCTGTCAGGACGAGATGGGCTTAGGAGAGCCGCCAGCGGCGTTGGCCGAATTCGGTTAAGGCGAGACCGAATTCGGTTATGCCTCGCTATTCGGCCGGGTCTTGCGGAAGCAGGCTCGCCGATTCCTTCAGGTATTTCCGAACGGTGTCCTCGTCCATCGGCAGCCCGATCAATGCCAGATCGGTCGCGATTTCTTTCGCGGTGGGACTGCGGCCAGAGGCCGGATCGTAGCTGTAGCCTTTGACCGCCATCCCAATGACCAGCTTCAGCAAGCTTTCGCGCTCGCGCAGCGGAAGTTCCTTTTGCGCAGGAGTGGTCGGGCGTGACGCGTCCGATCTCCTTTCAGCANACCAGCTTCAGCAAGCTTTCGCGCTCGCGCAGCGGAAGTTCCTTTTGCGCAGGAGTGGTCGGGCGTGACGCGTCCGATCTCCTTTCAGCACGCTCAGAGGCCGTTTCGAAACCCCGGAAAGCCGATGTTCGTAGTTTCTCCGCATAACCCCCACGGGCAGGAAACCGGCGAAACTGCATCGCTGACAGCGGCCAAATCTCATTCCGAACTGCGTGGTAGAGAGTTTTGAAACGGACTCTCAGTCTCCAAGGCCTCTTTTACGCTCTCGAAATTCTCTCGCTGTCGCTCGTAAAGTGTCTTCCAGTCGGCGATTTGCACGCCGAGCGATGTCACCGATTCAACGAGTTCACTGGGTACAGCAAGGCCCATGCGTTGCGCGTACGCAAGGAAGACGGAAGGCGAGCTTTGGGCGTAAAGCTGGCCCATAGTCTGGGCGCGCCGAAGCAGATCGAGTCGGTCGATGAAAAGTTTCGCGAAAGAAGAGATATGAACGAAGGACTTGACCGATTTCAGTTGGACGCGTCGTGGATCGCGGCCGAGGGACAGCGCTGTTGCCTCTTCGATTGACCAATAGGATGCCATTGCCCAGTAACCAAAGTCGGCTTTAGCGTCCGGCCTATTAAACGACCGTTGTTGCTCCTCGATTTCCAACAGCTTACTGCGGCTCCGGTTTTGAGCGGAGCGCACCTCGCGAACCAATTTTTCCAGTTCTGCTGCTGGCAGTAGGCAGACTTCATTGTAGTATGAGGACGCTTCTTCATCAGTATGATGACTGCGGATTGGGGCAGGGGCGACGCTGTCCTCGTCGAAGATGGTCGCAAGCGGAAATTTCCACTTCACCACAAACTTTGTTGGGCTCGTCTTCCAAAGCGGACTGGGTACGCGAAGCAATGCCATCCTCTAGCTTCGGATGCGAGTAACCGGAGGGGCCGGGATTGCGGTCATAGATGCAAACTTGGCGGTCTTCTCATTAAGAATTGCTGAAAGCTGCGTTGCCCACCATTCAGCCATCTTCACGCGCTCCTCCCAATAGACCGCGCGATGATAGGCGCGCCGCACTTCGTCGGCGCCGACATGCCCCAACTCGGCCTCGATCGCATCAGAATGCCAGAGGCCGCTTTCGTTCAAGAGGGACGAAGCGGACGCTCGAAAACCATGCGACGTCATTTCGTCCTTGTCGAATCCCATGCGGCGAAGGGCGCTGTTCAGCGTGTTCTCGCTCATCGGCCGCAAGGTGGTATGGATCGCCGGGAAGACGAGGCGTCCCGAGCCCGAACGGCCTTTCACATCCTCAAGGATCGCGACCGCCGCGTCGGACAAGGGTTTGCGATGCTCGCGACGCGTTTTCGTCCGTGCGGCCGGTATCGTCCACACCCGCTTTGCCAGATCGAATTCGCTCCATTCCGCCTGCCGCAATTCGCCCGGTCGCGGATAGAGCAGGGCGAGAAGCTTTAGCGCCGCGCGCGTATCGGTCGAGCCCTCATAGGCTTCGATCGCGCGAAGCAATCCGCCAAAGCGCTTCCAGTCGGTGAAAGCCGCGCGAGGCGTGACGGTCGGGGCGGTGAGGGCGCCGCGAAGCCCATAGGTCGGATCGCTATCGGCGCGCGCCGTGGCGATCGCAAACCGAAAGACTTGGCCGATGACGGCACGAAGCCGGCGCGCGGTCTCATAGTTGCCTTTCGCTTCAATGCGGCGAAGCGGGACGAGGATTTCCATCGCGCTGATATCCGTGATCGGCCGGCCGCCGATGTCGGATCGAACCAATCCGAGAAGCCACCGGTTCTTTGCCAGGGTCGCTTCGGCTCTACCTTCGCGCTCGGATTTGGAAAGCAGCTCATCCGCTACCGCATCGAAGGTCGCGGCGCGGGACGCTGTCAGCGCTATCCGATCCAGCTTCGATTTCTCGGACGGGTCAATGTTGCGTTTCAGGAGCGACTTCGCCGCGTCGCGCCGTGCGCGCGCATCCGCCAGCGAGACCGTCGGATAGGGACCGAGCGAGAGAAGCTTCTGTTTCCCGCTGAAGCGATAGGACACCCGCCAGAGCTTCGAGCCGGTCGGCGATACCAACAAATGAAGCCCGCCCCCGTCGCTATGTTTCGCGGGACGCTCGGAAGGTCTGAACGCCTTGATTTGCAGGTCGGAGAGGGCCATGCCGCATTCCATTTGTTGGTATCGAGTTTCGGTCGCGTCGCCGATACCAACAAAACTACCAACAAATGAATTGGATACCAACACCCCGTGCTGGACAACGTCGGATCAAGAATTCAGCGTTTCTGGTGGTTTTGACTGTTATTCGGACTGTTTTGGATCGTCTCGAATAGAGAAATGGTGCCCAGGGACGGAGTCGAACCGCCGACACTGCGATTTTCAGTCGCATGCTCTACCAACTGAGCTACCTGGGCGCCGTTTCGCCGAAACGCTCCGAATGCGGAACGCCAAGCCGACGAAAGCTCGCGCCTTATAGAAAAGCTCCAACGCGCTGTCCAGCGTTTCGGCCGCGGCGTCTGGAAAAATATGACGATGCCGGGTTGCCCGGCTCGGCAGGGGGCGCTTCGCGACTTTGATCGGCAAAGGCTGCTTTTCGCTTCACTGTCTGTTGACGCGCCAACCGAAATCGGAGAGATAGCGCCCAACGCTGCCGTAGCTCAGTGGTAGAGCACTCCCTTGGTAAGGGAGAGGTCGAGAGTTCGAGTCTCTCCGGCAGCACCATCCCAATTTTTGATATGGCTTGAATCCCTTGCGTGGTAGCGGCTTGCGCCCATAAGTCTGTTACAAACGATGTTGCAAGATCGGATGGGCGGGCATAGCGGGAAAGCACAAAGGGCTGATCGAGCGAGCGGGACGACTACATTCGCACCGTGATTCGGCCGATCTCCAATCTCCGCGAAGCCACTTGTCGCCGCATTGCAATTCGGGTCATCTGCCACACGTGGGTACCCTGAAGGGCACCTTCTCGCCTTCGATCGGATCGAGCCCGGCGCACGGATCGACGACGTGCGCTTCCGATGCTCGTCGTGTCGCAGCCGTAAGACGCAGGCTCCCGCTATCAATCTCGACGCAACCCCGGCGGGATTCGTCATCGTCCAGCGGCTCCCCATGTCTGAATTTCAAAATGCTTGCTATTTAACGTGGTATGCAGACGGCAAAGGCACAACTAAAGCCACATGAGGTAGTGTTTATGGACAGCGCTGTAAAGATATTTCAGTCGGCATTCTACATCGTTGGTTCAATCGTAGCAGTTCTTACGTATTTAAAGGCAAAGAATGGTCCTTGCCTATCCGGTTGTTACCCACGCCCACTAAATGTGGGGTGCGCCCATTCCCCGGAGTAAAGCCCGTCAAAGGTCGGCGCAGCTGCC
>NZ_JAZHLJ010000012.1:0-102189 GCF_036549495.1 Aurantimonas sp. C2-5-R2 | reverse complement strand
CCTTTCCCATGAAGCACCTCCTGCTCACAGAGAATCAAACCGAACATCAAATGGGAACCCGTCGATTCAAATTATTCGCCGGATGCTCTAACCCTGACCCCTGATCCCTTTTCGCAATCCGAGTCGGCTCATCCGCACGAGATCAGCGTGCCATATCGAAGCCCGGCCGCATCCATCGGCCACGGCCATATGGACCGGATCGCCGCAACGCGTCCCGATCGCGATTCCCGGCTGCCCCGGAGCGGCGGCGGCAGCGCATTGCAATCCTCGCATCGAAGTAGTAGTCATAGCAACTACGTAAGCACCCACGGTTTGCATCGCTTCTGAGGCCCTACGGGAGAAGGCCCAGGTGACCATGTCCGGTGGATGCGGGGGAGGTGCGCCATGGCGAAAATTCAACGGGCGACGCTGCGGCGGCTCGGTCTGCCGCTGATCCGTCCTTATCGGCTCTCCTATCGCACGTTCGAATCCTTCGAGCCGTTCCTGGTGGAGGTCGAGGATGACGATGGGCGCTCCGGTTTCGCCGATGGCCACATATCCCCGGGTTCCAGCGCTGAAACGCGGGACGGCGGCTGGGCTTTTCTGTGCGAAAGCTTGCAGGCAGCGATCGGAGTCGAAACGGCGGCGGCCAAGGCATCGGTGCTCGACCGGTTCGCCACAAGCAAGGTTGCTGCGACGGCCTTTGCGACGGCGATCGAGGTGCTTGAGGCCAATCCCCTGCTCGATTTGCCGGACGCGACGATCCTGCCGCTGCTCACGCCTCTCAACGCGCTCGAGCCTGCGGCGATCGTCGAGGAAATCGAAGCCTGGCTGGCGCAGGGATTCGGAACCTTCAAGGTCAAGGTCGGCAAGGATGTCGATGCCGATCTCCAGCGCGTCGCGGTCATTCAAGAAGCGACGCAGGGACGGGCGACGCTGCGGCTCGACTCCAATCGCGCCTACAGCCGAGAAGACGGTGAGCGTTTCGCGTCCCGGCTGAACCCTGAGGGCATCGAGCTCTTCGAGCAGCCTTGCGACGCCGACGATTGGGACGCCAATGCCGCGGTTGCCGCGGTATCGCGCGTGCCGCTGATGCTGGACGAGCCGATCTGCACGCTGGCCGACATCGATCGCGCGGCCACGATTACGGGCGTCGGCTACTGCAAGCTCAAGCTCAAGCGGTTCGGCGGCCTCGACCGTCTGAAGCAAGGCTTGGACGCGGTGCGACAGAACGGCATGGAGCCTGTGCTCGGGGACGGTCTGGGAAGCGAGATTCAGGGGTGGCTGGAAGCTTGCGTCGCCAGGACGACGATCCGCAATGCCGGCGAGTTCAACGGGTTCTTGAAACCCCGGGATCGCCTGTTCGTCGAGCCGATGCCGTTTCAGGACGGAGCCATTCGGCTTCCAGCCGGCTATCGCCCCCGCCTGAATCGCGACGCGGTCGAACGGTTCACCCTGGAGCGGCGCGACTTCCAGCCGCCCTAGAGCGGCGCGACTTCGAATAGAACTCAGCGAGAAGGCGAGAAGACGCATGGCGCATGAAACGATTTTGGCCGAACTCGATCGACGCCGCGAGGCCGCGCGTTCCATGGGCGGCGAGGCGAAACTCGCCAAGCGGCGCGAGAGGGGGCAGTTGAACGCGGGGGAGCGTCTCGACGCACTCGTCGACAAGGATAGCTTCCTGGAGGTAGGCCTGCTCGGCCAGTCGGTTTTCGAGGCCGATGCCGCCGCCACGCCGCGCGACAGCAAGATAACGGGATTCGGACGCATCGATGGCCGCGACGTCGGCGTCGTCGTCAACGACTTCACCACCAAGGGCGCCTCGACCAGCGCCACCAATTCCAAGAAGATCGGTTATATCCGCAAGACCTGCACCGAGAAGGGCATGCCCTTCATCCATGTCGGCGAGTCGACCGGCGCGCGCCTGCCCGACGCCATGGGCTCCAAGGGTATGGGCGCGATGCTCGGCAATGACACCAGCCAGTTTCGCCGGATGCGCGATACGCCGTGGGTCGCGGCCGCCCTCGACACCTCCTTCGGATCGTCGGCCTGGCTGTGTTGCTGTTCCGACTTCGCCGTCATGAAGAAGGGCTCGATCATGTCCGTGTCCAGCCCCCGGCTGGTCTCGATGGCGATCGGCGAGAAGGTGAATTTGGAGGAACTCGGCGGCTGGCGCCTTCATGCCGATCAGACGGGGCTCATCGACCACTTCGTGGATACGGACGAGGAGGCGATGGCCGCCATACGCCGGTTCCTCTCCTACATGCCGAGCCACAATGGCGTCCTGCCGCTCGAGACGACGACCTCCGAAGGCTCCGGCGCGGAGCAGGACCGGATTTTGGACCTGCTGCCCGAGAAGCGCACGCAGGTCTACAACATCAAGAAGATCATCGAGGTGATCGTCGACAGGGATTCGTTTCTCGAGATCAAACCGCGTTTCGGCAAGTCCGCCGTCGTTGGGCTCGCCCGCCTCGCCGGCAAGGTCACCGGCATTATCGCCAACAACCCGCATCTCGGCGGCGGCGCCCTGTCGGCCGAGGCGTGTCGCAAGATCATCGATTTCACCGTGTTGTGCGACAGCTTCAACATTCAGATCGTGCGCATGCTGGATACCCCCGGATTCGTCGTGGGGACCGATGCCGAACGCCGGGGAGCGCCCGGGCACATCATGAATTTCATGAACGCGACCTGCCTGACGACCGTGCCCCAGATCACCGTGATCTGCCGCAAGGCCTACGGCCGCGCCTATGTCGCCATGGGCGGTGGGGCGCACAACAGCGCGATGGTGGCCTGGCCCACCGCCGAGGTCAGCTTCATGGACCCGGTCTTCGCCACCAGCATCGTGCACAATCTGCACGCCGGGCAGGACGGGTTCGAGGCCGCGCTGGCCGAGATCCAGAAGGATCTCGAAATATGGGACATGGCGCGCATTTTCTCGGCGCATGACGTCATCAAACCCCAGGAGACGCGGGATTTTCTCATCCGCATGTTCGACATCCAGACGCGGCGCCGCTCCGGCGGCGTCGGCGAGCATTTGATGCGTGCCTGGCCGACCAGCTACTGAGGGAGCGATTGCGATGACCATACAGGAGCCGCTTGGCCGGGACATCATTGCCGCGGCGCGTGCACGGGGCCGACGATCACTCGACGAAGCCGCCGGCAAGGAATTACTCGCGCGTTACGGGGTGCGTTCGCCCCGCTCCGCGCTAGCGCGCGACGCCGCCGATGCCGAAGCCAGGGCGAGGGGGATGCGCGCGCCCTTCGTCGTCAAGGTCGTGTCGCCGGACATCCTCCACAAATCGGATGCCGGGGGGGTCGCGCTCGGGCTGGACGGTGCCGACGCAGTTCGGGCCGCCGTCGAGGCGATGGCGCTGAGGCCGGTGATTGCCGCCGCGACGATCGACGGCTGGCTGGTCGAGGAGATGATTCCGCCGGGCCGCGAGATCGTCATCGGCGGCATTCAAGACCCACAATTCGGACCGATGCTGATGGTCGGCCTTGGCGGTATCTTCGTCGAGGTTCTGAAGGACGTGGCGTTCCGGCTATGTCCGATCGATGCGGCCGACGCCCGCGCCATGCTCCGCGAACTGAGGGGCTTTGCCCTGCTTGGTGACATCCGGGGCGAAGCGGCGGTCGACGAGGAGGCTTTGGTCCAGGCGATGGTGAGGATCGGCGGTCCGGGCGGCCTCTTGATGGCGCTCGGCGACGATGTCGCCGAACTCGATCTCAATCCCGTCATCGTTTCGGCCTCGGGGCTGATGGCGGCCGATGCCCGTGTCATTCTCACCGAGCGGGAGAACCGGCCCGTCTCGAAACCTGAGAAGGCGGAATCCGGCGATCCGCTGATCGAATTCAAACCGTTGTTCGAGCCAAGAACCGTCGCGGTCCTCGGTGCCTCCTCCAAGGACGTCGCGCTAGCCAATACCTTCATCCGCCGGTTGAAGGATTTCGGCTTTTCCGGCGCCATCTACCCGATCCATCCTTCGGCGGAAGAGATCGAGGGGCTGAAGGCCTACCCGTCGCTCGGCGAGACACCGGAGGCGGTCGACTACGCCTATGTCGCCGTCGGCGCGGGCCGAATTCCCGATGTGCTCGCGGCCGCCAGGGGGCGCTGTCGTATCGCCCAGGTGATTTCGTCGGGCTTCGGTGAAGTCGCCGAGGGCAGGGCGCTTCAGGCAGATCTCGTGGCGGGCGCTAAAGCCGGCGGCGTGCGTGTCCTGGGGCCGAATTGTCTAGGCACCTATTCGCCGCGCGGCGGCCTCACTTTTCCGAGCGACGCGCCGCGCGAACTGGGGCGCATCGGCGTCGTCTCCCAGTCGGGCGGTTTGTCGACCGACATCATCAAGCGTGGCCAATGGCGCGGCCTGCGCTTCAGCGGCCTGGTGACCATCGGCAACAGCGCCGACGTCGAGCCGCATGAACTCGTCGCGTATTATCTCGCGGACGAACAGACAAAGGCGATCGGTGTCTATATCGAAGACATCAAGCGGGGCAGGGCCTTCTTCGACCTGCTTCGCTCTGCCCAGCCGACAAAGCCAGTGGTGATCTTGAGGGGCGGACGCTCCGCACAGGGGCGCCTCGCCGCCGCGTCGCATACCGGCGCCCTTGCCGGCGACGGGAAAGCGTGGGAGGCGCTTGCCGCGCAGCTGCCGGTCGCGCTCGTCGAAACGGTGGACGAATTCATCGACGTCCTGCTGGCCCTGCAGCACCTTGATCTGCGGCCGGAAAAGCCGACGAGGAACGTCGCGCTGTTCGGCAATGGCGGCGGCTCCAGCGTGCTGGGCACGGACATTTTCGCCAGCATGGGGCTCGATGTCGCGCCGTTCGGCGAAGCGGCGCGCGTACCGCTGGAGGCGCTGGGATTGCCGCCGGGCACCAGCGTCGTCAATCCGATCGACACGCCGGTGCGAACCCTGCAGGAAAAGGACGGTTGGGTGGCGGGTGAAATTCTCGACATCGTCTACCGTCATGCAAAGCCCGACGTCGTGGCGATGCATTTGAACCTTGCCGCCTTCGTCGGTCGGGGGGCGATCGATCCGGTCGGCAATTTGTTCAAGGTGATCGAGGAGACACAGGCGAAGTGGCCGGGAATCGCGCATTTCGCGCTGGCGCTGCGCACGGACGGTTCGCCCGAACTCGATGAAAGCCGCCGCCATTACCGCGAGAAAGCGCGCAAGATCGGCGTTCCGGTCTTCGACGAAATTCCCGCAATGGCCCGCGCCCTCGCCACCGTCGCGCATCTGGAGCAGCGATTGCGGTCACGCGATACGTCCGCGCCGCTCGGGTGACGTGGCAACCGGCACCATAGCCCAGGCAACCGCTATGGCGTCGGATCTTGCCGTGGCTGGATCACGTCGCCAGGATTGCCTTGGCGTGCTCATCGAGAAAGCCGGTATACAAATCGCCCGCGCGGAACGCGTCGTTGCGAAGGCACCCGATCAGAAAATCCCGATTGGTGCGAAGCCCCTCGATCGGCCAGTTTCGTAAAGCCTGCTCGGCGCGCTCACAGGCTTGCCGGCGGTCGCCGCCATGGGCGATCAGCTTGGCTATCAGCGGATCGTAAAACGGCGTCATCACGTCGCCTTCGCGGTAGCCGCTGTCGACCCGCACATGTTCGGTTTCGGCAGGTGGCCGGAAAACGGTCAAGGGGCCAGGCGCCGGCATGAACATCTTCGCCGGATTTTCGGCATAGAGCCGGCATTCGATGGCGTGTCCACAAGACCGAATGCTCTCCTGGTCCGCGCCGGTGAACCGACCGCGGGCAAAGTCGATCTGCATGGCGACGAGGTCGACGCCGGCCACCATTTCCGTCACCGGATGCTCGACCTGAATGCGTGTGTTCATCTCGAGGAAGAAGAACTCGAAGCTGGTGGCGTCGACGATGAATTCGACCGTTCCGGCGCCGCCATAGCGGGTGTGAGCGCAAAGCGACACGGCCGCCTCGCCCATGCGCCGGCGCACGGCCCCGGGAAGGCCGGGCGCGGGACTTTCCTCGATGACCTTTTGAAACCGCCGCTGGACGGAACAATCCCGCTCGAAGAGATGGATCGCCTCGCCATTGCCGAAACCGAAAACCTGGATTTCGATGTGACGCGCACGGGGAACGAACCGCTCGAGAAAGATCGCTCCGTTGCCAAAGGATTTCTCCGCCATCGACTGGGTGGCGGTAACGGTCGACGCGAGTTGGGATTCCTCGTCCACCCGGCGCATCCCGATGCCGCCGCCGCCGCCGACCGCCTTGACCAGCAGAGGATAACCGACGTCTCGCCCGGCTGCTTCGAGACCGTCGGTGTCGCCCACACCGTATGTCCGGCTGCCCCGCACGACGGGAACGCCGGCAGACTGCGCAATCTCGCGGGCGCGTTGTTTGTCACCCATTCGCCGAATGATGTCGGCGGTCGGGCCGATCCAGTGCAGCCCCTCGGCCGTCACAAGGTCGGCGAACGCGGCATTCTCCGCGAGAAAGCCGTACCCCGGATGGATCGCGTCGGCGCCGACCTGGCGCGCGGCTTCGAGAATCTTCTTGGCGTCCAGATAGCTTTCGCGGGGTGAGGATGGCCCGATGGCGACCGCCTCGTCCGCCGCTGCGACGTGAAGGCTCGCTGCGTCGGCCTCCGAATACACGGCAACCGTCGAGAGGCCGAGCGCTCGAGCGCTACGGAAAACACGACAGGCGATCTCGCCCCGGTTCGCGACGAGAACCTTGTTGATCGCGCCCATGGTCAGGCCTCGATGCGGGCCACAACCGTGCCTTCGGTGACGGTCTCGCCTTCGGCGGTGAGAATTTCGACCAGGCGGCCATCCTCGGGCGCTGTGATCGGGATCTCCATTTTCATCGATTCCAGGATCATGATCGGGTCATCCTCATTGAGGTCCTGGCCGATCTCGGCGACGATCTTCCAGAGATTGCCGGTAATTTCCGTCTTGACATCAATGATGGTCATCGCCGCTAAAGCCCTCCCGTTCGATGTCGCGCCTTGCGAAAGGCCACGTTACAGGAATGCCAGATAGTTGTTGCGAACGCAACGCCGAATCGGAGAGGGCATGCGGTGGAGCAGCCGTCCCCGGCTTGCCCAACGCGGGCAAAGTCGCGACCAGTTCGTTGATCGAGAGAGCGGTTTTCCGGCGATTGCGGGAACTGACGGACTTCGCCTCCCTTCATGAGTGTTCGCAAGGGGTTGCGCCGTTCGATGCGGCGGAGCTGTCTGCCGCAAGGCGCGACCTTGTGAGCCGGGCGGTGCTCCGATAAAGGTCGTGTAACATCTCTCGAATTCTTCGATCCGGCGACGTTGAACCGGCGAAGATGGTGCGATCATGCAGCGAAAAGCCCTCGGAATCGTTTTCCTGTGCCTGGTTCTCCTTGTCGCGATCGTGCTCGGATACTGGGACATGCTGAGCAGCGAGAAATTGCGCATCGCGCAAACGGAGGATTTGCCGGCTTCCGAGGACGTCGCGACGCGGCAGGACAGCGCGTCGGTCTCGCAATCCGATCCGAATCGACCATCGACCAGTGATGCCGGCGAGACGGAAACGGCCAACGCGCGCGCGACATCGTCTGAGCAATCTCCAGCGCCGGACGAAGCGGCGCGGATCGTGCCAGATCCGACCGATACTGCGCCGCGCCCGGAAGTTTCTGCAAAGGTCGAAGCCGCCGACGCGACGACTGCGGAGAAACAGCCCGCATCGCCGTTGGAATCCGCGAGTTCAGTTCCTCCGACAGAAGGCGAAGCGACAGCCGGCGATCGACCGCTATTTGACCTTCTGCGCGTCGAGCCGGATGGTTCGACCCTCATTGCCGGACGATCCGCGCCAGGAAGCCGGGTCACGCTGCACGCGGGCGCGACGGTGGTCGGTGAGGACACCGCCAATGAAGCGGGCGAGTTCGTCATCGTCCTGCCTGAGCCGCTGACGCCGGGTGAGCACGCGATTTCGCTCACCGCGATAACGCCCGAGGGCACGGCCACCGGATCACGTGAGACCGCAATCGTCAGCGTGCCGCAGCCGGGACGGGGAGAAGACGTGCTCGCGATGGTGGAAGCGCCTGACGAGGCGTCGCGCCTGATGACAGTCCCGGTGTCGCCACCAAGACAAGCGGCCGGAGCGGATAGCACAGACGTCGGAACGGCGGCTGCCGGCAGATCCGCGACAGCGATTTCGCAAGACGAGGCTCCGACATCCGCCCCTGCTGCCGGATCGGAAAAGCCGATCGATACGGACGCCGCGTTCCTGTCGAATACGAGTCAGGCGGGTGAGAAGGACAAGGCACCGGAGCCGGCGACGTCGCCGAGGTTGCGGATCGAAGCCGTCGAAGTCGAGGGTGAGCAGATTTTCGTTGCGGGGTCCGCGGACGCGGGCACATCGGTCCGCATCTATCTCGACAACGTCCTGGTGGCGGAGAACAGGGCGACCGCCGACAATCGATTTCTGGTGACTGCCGAGCGTCCGGTCGCGGTTGGCGACCACCTCGTGCGGGCCGATCAGGTGACGGTCGACGGGAATGTGACGGCGCGGGCGGAGGTGCCCTTCACGCGGCCCGAGGGGCAGGCTGTCGCGGCGATCGCGCCGCCCCCTGCCAACGGTGCGGCGGCGGTCAGTCCGTCTCCAGGCGTGGCAATGGCCGACCGGTCGGAGGCTGAAACACGAATCGCCGCAGCTTCGGCGCCGGTCGTGGACAGCGATTCGGTGGAAGGCCGCACTGCCGAGCCGAAAAAAGCGGCGGCCGAGATACCGGAACGCAGTCCGCCGCCGGATACAAAGGCGGCAGGCTCTTTCCAGGGCGATGAGGCAACGACAAACGAGCCCCCGGTTTCCCCGCCGGAGGGCACGCTCCCAGCCTCGCAAACCCAGTCGGCTGCGCCCGCTCGGCAGGAGGCCAATGCGACCCCGCCGACGGATCGACCCTCGGTGAACCCACCGGTCCAAATAGGAGAGCCGCGTTCGCCGACGGGTCCCAAGACACCGGAAATCGGGCAGGAAGGCGCGCGCGCCGAAGCATCGGCAGCGCCCGACGCGACCGACACGGACTCGTCGCCCCCATTGATGGCGTCGCGCACCGAAACCAAGGTTTCCGAGCCAACGATACCACTCCAGCCGGGGTCCGGTACTGTTGGCGAGAGGCCAGCGTCGGCAATCTTGCAGGAGCAGCGCTCCGTCGTCGCGACCGAAAGCGAGGTGAGCGCCGCGGCACTCGATGTTCCGATCAACCGCCAAGCCCCCCTTGCGACGGCGACCGGGCGGGTGATCATCCGCAAAGGCGACACGTTGTGGAGAATCTCCCGCGACACCTACGGACGGGGCAGCCGCTACACCGTGATCTACTTCGCCAACGGCAATCGCATTCGCAACCCGGACCTGATCTATCCAGGACAGGTCTTCCGATTGCCTGCGGCGCAAGACGACGCGCGGGAAGCGGACGCCGAGCCGGCACAACGCAATTAGGCTGTTCCCGTCCGCTTGAATCGGGACGCCTTCGACCGATGTTCCCCCATGAAAGTGTTTTGCGCTTCGGCTATTCGTCCAGTTCGACGATGTAATCGCGGTCGACGTGGACGCATCGAATAGGGGCGCGGCGGCGGCTGCCTCGCTCTCGCCGGGGCCCTGACCGTCCCGAACCAACTTCAGAACGTCGACGGCGCGCCGGCTCCTCCCGTCGCGCCGCTTCGTTGGAAAGGACCATCTTGGCGCAAAAAGCCGGGAAACGAATATCGGGCGACAGCGGATCGACCCTGACGACGCTGGCCAATCTCTGGCCTTACATGTGGCCGTCGGACCGGCCGGATCTCAGGATGCGGGTCGCCTATGCGACTTTCTTCCTGGTACTGGCCAAGCTGCTTACGGTTCTGGTTCCGTATTTCTATAAATGGGCCACGGACGCGCTGGACGGGGCTGATTCGGCGCGCGCATGGCTGCCGCTGGCGCTGACCGGGGCTATCACGCTGGTGGTATCCTACAATGTCGCGCGTGTGTTCTCGGTCGGGCTGAACCAGCTTCGCGACGCGCTGTTCGCGCGGGTCGGCCAATATGCCGTGCGCCGGCTGGCCTATCGGACCTTCGTCCACATGCACCAGTTGTCGATGCGGTTTCATCTGGAGCGACGGACGGGCGGCCTGTCGCGCATCATTGAACGCGGCACCAAGGGCATCGAGTCGATCGTGCGGTTTACGATCCTCAACACGCTGCCGACCATCCTGGAATTCGCCCTCGTGGCGATCATCTTCGGCTTTGCCTACGGCGTCAGCTATCTGGCCGCCATCGCCACCACGGTGGGGCTCTACAGCTGGTTCACGATCAAGGCGAGCGACTGGCGGATCGGCATTCGCCGCGACATGAACGATTCCGACACCGACGCCAGCACCAAGGCGATCGACTCGCTGTTGAATTTCGAGACGGTCAAATATTTCGGCAACGAGTCCATGGAAGCGGAACGCTTCGACAAGGCGATGTCTCGTTATGAGATCGCAGCGACGCGGATCTGGACGTCGCTCGGCTGGCTGAATTTCGGTCAGGGGCTGATTTTCGGCGCCGGAATGGCCGTGGCAATGGTGATGTCGGCGCTTGAGGTGCGAGCCGGAACCCAGACGCTCGGCGATTTCGTCTTCATCAACGCGATGCTGATGCAGTTGTCGATTCCGCTCAACTTCATCGGCTTCATCTATCGCGAAATCCGTCAGGGGCTGACCGACATCGAGGCGATGTTCGATCTGCTCGACGTCGAGGCGGAGGTAAAGGATCCGGCCGATGCCCCGGCTCTGAAGGTCAGCGAAGGCGCGATCCGCTTCGAGGATGTGCGCTTCGGCTACGATCCGGCGCGCGTCATCCTGAAAGGCATTTCCTTCGACGTTCCGCCCGGCAAGTCGGTGGCGATCGTCGGCCCTTCCGGAGCCGGCAAATCGACCATCTCGCGGTTGCTTTTCCGGTTCTACGATATCCAGTCCGGCCGCATCCTGATCGATGGTCAGGATATCGCCCGCGTGCGGCAGGAATCGGTGCGCGCCGCGATCGGAATCGTGCCGCAGGACACGGTGCTGTTCAACGATACGATCACCTACAACATCCGCTATGGCCGCATCGGAGCGAGCGAAGAGGAAGTGCGCCGCGCGGCAGAACTCGCGCAGATTGCCGGGTTCATCCAGGAATTGCCGGATGGCTTTGATTCGATGGTCGGCGAGCGCGGGCTGAAATTGTCCGGGGGAGAGAAGCAGCGGGTGGCAATCGCCCGCACGATCCTCAAAGCCCCGCCGATCCTTGTGCTCGACGAGGCGACCTCGGCGCTCGATACGCACACCGAGCAGGAGATACAGGCGGCGCTCGACCTGGTGTCGAAGGAGCGCACGACGCTGACCATCGCGCATCGGCTCTCCACGATCATCGACGCCGACGAAATCATCGTCCTGAAATCGGGTGAGATCGTCGAACGCGGGTCACACCGCGAACTCCTTGAAGCGGCTGGACTCTACGCCGAGATGTGGGCGATGCAGCGTGAGGCGACGGAAGCCGAAGAAGCGCTTCGGCGGGCTCGCGAAGCGGACGAGTTCGGCGTCATCGAACGGCGCCGAACCGAAGAAGTCTAACGCCGACCACGCCGCATCGCCTTGCCGGCGGTCTGGTCGCGCCACATCTTTGGAGGCGCGCCCGAACTTCGAACGTCGGGTGACCGCCATCGCCGCCGATCGGCGGCGCTCGTCGCGTGCCTGCTTGCCTCAACTCTCGTCTATCCTTATCGCAAGCGGGACGTGCCGCAGGATCAGGAAGGAAGAAGACAGACCGTGGATATCATTGCCTCGATCCGAAACGCATTCGTACCCATTCATAAGGCGGGTTACCCGTTTATCGCTGCGTTCTTCGTGGTCGCCGTCGTGCTCGGCTTTCTATGGGAGCCGCTGTTCTGGATCGGCCTCATCCTGACAGCCTGGTGCGCTTATTTCTTTCGTGACCCCGAGCGTGTGACGCCGATCGCCGATCATCTGGCCGTCAGCCCGGCGGACGGCCGCGTGTCGCTCGTCGGCCATGTTGTGCCGCCGGCCGAACTCGATCTTGGCACCGACCCGATGCTGCGCATCTCGGTCTTCATGAATGTCTTCGATTGTCATGTGAATCGGGCGCCGATGCGGGGCCGAATCCGGCACATTGCCTATCGCGAAGGCGAATTCCGTAATGCCGAGCTCGACAAGGCGAGCGAGGTCAACGAGCGCAGTTCGATGGTCATCGACGGGCCGAAGGGCGAGATCGGCGTGGTGCAGATCGCCGGGCTCGTGGCACGGCGGATCATTTGCTGGGCCAAGGTCGAGGATCGGATCGAGGCGGGCGAGCGTTTTGGCCTGATCCGCTTTGGCTCACGTCTCGATATCTATCTGCCCGACGGGGCTCGGCCGCGCGTTGCGGAAGGACAGATCGCGATTGCGGGTGAAACCGTCATCGCCGAGTTCGGCGACAATTTGCCAACCTGGCCGTCGAGGCGCGACTGATGCCGATCGAATCTCCGTTTCCTCCGTTCGATCCGGGTAAGCCCGACGTGGAAGACGGCCCGGTACGCCGGCGCATTCCGTTCCGCCACATCGTCCCGAACCTCATCACCATCCTGTCGATCTGCGCGGGAATGACCGGCATCCGCCTGGCTTTCGAGGGCCAGTTCGAGTTCGCGGTCGGCATGGTGCTCGGCGCGGCGTTCCTCGACGGGATCGACGGCCGCGTTGCGCGGCTATTGAAGGGCCAGAGCCGCTTCGGCGCGGAAATGGATTCGCTCGCCGACATCGTCAATTTCGGGGTCGCGCCGGGTCTCGTGTTGTACACCTATATGCTCAATGAGGCGGGAGCCTTCGGCTGGATCGCGGCGCTTCTCTATGCGAGCGCCTGCGCACTCAGGCTCGCCCGTTTCAATACCATGCTCGACGATCCGAAACGCCCAAAATGGCATTCGGCGTTCTTCGTCGGCGTACCGGCACCGGCCGGCGCGGGCTTGGCCCTGTTCCCGATGTATGTGGGCTTTTCCGGTCTTAATCTCGGATTCCCCGAGATCACCGCGACGATCGCGTCGGTCTATCTCGTGTTTATCGGCCTTTTGATGTCGAGCCGCCTGCCGACATGGTCGGGCAAGGGGGCGGGCATCCGGGTGCCGCGCGACTACGCCATCCCGATCATCCTGGGCTTCGTTCTCTACGTCGCCCTGTTGCTCAGCTTCTTCTGGGAGACGCTGACGCTGACCGCGATCGCCTACTTTATTTCGGTTGGCTTTTCGGTGCGAGCCTTCGGCAAGCGCGCGAAACGCGAAACCCGCTCGGCGGCCGCGGATCAGGCGGGGTCGCGGTAATCCAGGAAGCGATTTTCGCGCACGTCGAAGAGCTTGCCGGTCTCGACCACGTCCGAGAAGGCGAGGGGCACGATCTTCGCCGCCACCTCGCGCGCGGTCGGCAGGGTCTTGGGATCCTCGCCCGGCATCGCTTGCGCCCGCATGGCGGTGCGCGTCGCGCCCGGATTGACCGAATTGACCCTTAGCGGCAGGCTCTGCGTCTCGTTCGCCCAGGAACGCACCATCGCCTCGCAGGCCGCCTTGGAGGCCGCGTAGAGCGACCAGAACGCCTTGGCCGAATGGGCGGCGCCGGACGACATCACGATGGCGCGACCGGCCTGGGATTTGCGCAGCAATGGATCGACGGTGCGGATCAGTCGCCAGGTCGCATTCACGTTGACCGTCATCGTCTTATCGAAGGTCTTCGCCTCGATGTGGCCGATCGGCGCAAGGACGCCGAGCAGCCCGGCATTGGCGACCAGGACGTCGAGTCGGCCCCAGCGCTCGTTGATGGCGCCACCGAGGCGGTCGATCCCGGCCATGTCGGTCAGATCAAGGGGGACGAGCGTCGCCGATCCGCCGGCCGATTTGATCTCATCGTCGAGTTCTTCGAGGCCGCCCACGGTGCGCGCCAGCGCGATGACATGCGCGCCCTCGGCGGCGAGGCCCTTGGCAATGTGGTAGCCGATACCGCGCGAGGCCCCTGTGACCAGCGCGATCTTGTCTGTCAGCATTTGCGTCATATCAATCCGCCTGAAAGGCGCCATCCGTAGCTTTGAGCCCTGCCGGCAACGGCTTGGCCGAACGCGCTCAGGTCCTATGTTTCCCCACGGTACTGCCTCCCCGCGAAGATCGCGATATTCAGGGAGCGTTCCGTGTTCAGCCCGCACCACCCAGCAGCGAGAGCGGCCGGACGTTTTCCGTGCCGTCCTGATCGGTCAGCGAGGTCGGATAGTCGCCGGTAAAGCAAGCATCGCAGAACTGCGGCGTCAGCTTGTTGCGCGAGGGCTCGTCGGTGGCGCGGTACAGGCCGTCGATCGACAGAAACGACAGCGTATCGACCTTGATGAAGTCGGCCATCTCCTCGATCGTCATGCGCGAAGCAAGCAGCTTGGCCTTTTCCGGCGTGTCGACACCGTAGAAGCAGCTGGCGCGGGTCGGCGGCGAGGCGATCCGCATGTGGACCTCGGTCGCGCCGGCTTCGCGCACCATTTGCACGATCTTCTGGCTGGTCGTGCCACGGACGATCGAATCGTCGACGAGGATGACTCGCTTGCCTTCGAGCATCCTGCGGTTGGCATTGTGTTTCAGCTTCACGCCCATGTGGCGAATGGAGTCGGTCGGTTGGATGAAGGTTCGGCCGACATAATGGTTGCGTATGATCCCGAGCTCGAAGGGCAGACCGGCCTCCTGAGCATAACCGATCGCCGCGGGAACGCCGGAATCGGGAACCGGCACGACGATGTCGGCTTCCACATGGCTCTCACGCGCCAGTTCGCCGCCAATCTTCTTGCGAATCTCGTAGACGTTGCGGCCCTCCACGGTCGAATCCGGGCGGGCGAAATAGACATATTCGAAGATACAGAACCGGGGGCGGCGCGCCTGGAATGGGAAGATGCTCTCGATTCCGTCCTCGCTGATCACGACGAGTTCGCCGGGCTCGATGTCGCGAACAAAGTCGGCGCCGATGATGTCGAGGGCGCAGGTCTCCGATGCGAGAATCGGCGATCCCTCGAGATCGCCGAGCACTAGCGGCCGAATCCCGAGAGGGTCGCGCACGCCGACCATCTTCTTCGACGAGAGCCCGACCAGCGAGAAAGCGCCTTCGAGCCGAGATAGGGCGTCGATCAGCTTCTCGACGAAATGCCGTGCTGCGCTCGTGGCCACGAGATGCAGAATGGTTTCGGTGTCGGAGGTGGAGGAGAAGATGGAGCCGCGGCGTTGCAGCTCGCGCTGAATGGTCAGGGCGTTGGTGATGTTGCCGTTGTGGGCGACCGCGAAGCCGCCGGCAGACAATTCGGCGAAGAAGGGCTGGACGTTGCGCAAGCCGCCGCCGCCGGTGGTGGCGTAGCGGGTATGGCCGATCGCGGAGGTTCCCGGCAGACGCTCGAGAACGGCCTGCTTGGTGAAGGTATCACCGATCAGACCGGCATGGCGCTCGACATGAAATTGCGAGCCGTCATAGGAAACGATCCCCGCCGCTTCCTGGCCGCGGTGCTGAAGCGCGTGAAGGCCGAGCGTCACCACGGCGGCGGCATCGGTTCGTTTGAAAATGCCGAAGACGCCGCACTCTTCGTGCAGTTCGTCGTCGCCGAATGGCGTTTCGTCCATGAGATTATCCGCCGTTTGCCGGTGTCTGTCGGCTTGCGATGAGGTCTTCACCATATAGGCCCGTATGGGGCGGGACGCGAGGGTGTGGCTGTCGGAGGATTCGGAATCCTGGCGCCCGCTACTGCGGCTGCGTCGGCTCCGTCCCGCTTGAATCCTCGATCGCTCCCTCGACGGATGCGGGTTCTTCCGGGGCGGGAGGCGTATCCGTCGCCGACTCGCCGTCGGCGCCCTTGATCTTCTCGAGAATGATCTGCTCGGGGTTCTCCGGCAGCGCCGCGACCAATTGCTTGCCAAAATTGTCCAGATACGGCTTGGACCAGGCGTTGGCGACCCATTCCGGCTGGTTCTCCGGCGCCAGCCAATTGAAGAACAGCATGGCCACCACGACGAGAAGGAGGCCGCGCACGGCGCCGAAGACGAAGCCGAGAACGCGGTCGAGCGCGCCGATGCGACTATCGATGATGAAGTCGGCGATCCGCAGCGTGATGTAGGACACGATGATCAGCGTGACGAGGAAGATCGCGGCTGCCGAGGCCGCCATCGCCACTGTGTCGGATGAGATGTACTCGGCGAAATAGGGCGTCAGCGGCTTGTAGAAGAGAAAGGCGGCAACCGCCGCCACCAGCCAGGAGATCACCGAAAGGATTTCGCGGGAGAAGCCGCGCACCATGGCAAGAAGCGCCGAAACCAGCATGAGTGCGAATAGGATCGCGTCGAGAAGAGTAACGGTCATGGATGATCGGTCCCGTGGACGTTCGGATCAGGCGCGGGTGGCAGATGCCAGTATGACATGCCTGCGAATGACGCCTTACCTCTTTGGTGTCCATTTTACACTAGGGGGCGGCGTGAAAATCAACCGTCGGATGGAAGACCGCCTGACGCGACCCTGCCGACGAGGTCGGGCAGGGTCTCCACTTCATGCGGCACCATCTCGCCCGAGCGCGGCAGATCGGCGCTGGCCGCCGGCAAGACCGATTGCCGAAAACCGAGCTTTTCGGCTTCCTTGAGGCGCTGTCCCGCATGGGCGACGGGCCTCACCGCGCCGGAGAGAGAGACTTCGCCGAAATAGACGCAATCGGAGGGCAGGGCGGCGCCGCTGAGCGAGGATACGAGCGCCGCCGCGACCGCGAGGTCCGCCGCCGGTTCGGAAATCCGGAAGCCCCCGGCGACGTTGAGATAGACGTCATGCTGGCCGAGTCGCACGCCACAATGGGCTTCGAGCACCGCCAGGACCATGGCGAGTCGCGGCTGGTCCCAGCCGACGACCGCGCGGCGGGGCGTCCCGAGAGCCGAAGGCGCGACCAGGGCTTGAATCTCGACGAGGACCGGGCGGGTTCCTTCCATGCCGGCGAAAACCGCGGCGCCAGGCGCCTTTTCGTTGCGCTCGCCGAGAAACAGTTCCGACGGGTTGCGTACTTCGCGCAGTCCGATGTCACTCATCTCGAAGACGCCGATCTCGTCGGTGGGTCCGAAGCGGTTCTTGACGGTGCGCAGAATTCGGTAGTGGTGGCCGCCTTCGCCCTCGAAGTAGAGGACCGCGTCGACCATGTGCTCGACAACCCGGGGGCCTGCGATCTGGCCGTCCTTGGTGACGTGGCCGACGAGAATCACCGCCGCGCCGCTGGCCTTGGCATAGCGCACGAGCGCCTGCACGCCGGTGCGGACTTGCGTCACGGTTCCCGGCGCCGATTCGGCCATGTCGCTCCACAGCGTCTGGATCGAATCGATGATGACGAGGTCTGGCCGGCGGGCTTCAGCAAGCGTCGCGAGGATGTCCTCGACATTGGTCTCGGCCATGAGCTGCACCGACGTATCGGCGGCTTTCAAGCGCTGGGCGCGGAGGCGCACCTGCGCCACGGCCTCTTCGCCGGAGACATAGACGACACTGTTGCCACCACGCGACAGCGCCGCGGCCGCCTGCATCAGCAGCGTCGATTTGCCGATGCCGGGATCGCCGCCGATGAGCAAAGCCGATCCACGCACGATGCCGCCGCCGGTCGCCCGGTCGAATTCGTCGATGCCGGAGACGATGCGCGGGGCTTCTTCCATCTCGCCCGAGAGCGGCAGAAGCGCCGATGGGCTGCCCTTGCGCCGGCCGCGTTGCGGTCCACCGCCGATCCCGCCGGACGTGTTTTCCTCGACGATGGTGTTCCACTCACCGCAGGCGTCGCATTTGCCCTGCCAGCGCGTGGTGACCGCGCCGCAGTTCTGGCATATGAAGCTGAGTTTGGGTTTGGCCATTGAAACCTTGGAAACGGGGCGGCGACTGGAACGAAACATAAACAAAACCCGCCCGACCGCAACTCCGAACGGCGACGCAAGACAGAGCCATGCGTGCGGCAATCGTGCGAGCGGGACCGCAGCCCGATGTTAGATTGCCGATAAGCCGGCGCAAGACAGCGCTTGGAAGGCGCTTTTCGCCAATCGGACATTCTTCGAAAGACGATCAAATGGCGTTGTGGATCGGACTATATTTCCTGGCGATCAACATCGCTGCCTATTTCGCCTTCGTTTTCGACAAGGCCAAAGCGAGAGCCGGCGCAAGACGCATACCGGAGAAAAGCCTCCTGCGTCTTGCCCTCCTCGGTGGCAGCATCGGCGCCATTTCCGCCCAGCGAATCATTCGCCACAAGACCCACAAAGAGCCTTTCCGCACATGGCTGAACGCGATCGCGTTCCTGCATCTTGTCGTGATCACAGGCTTGGGGGTCGCCGTGCTGCTTTTCGGATCCGACCAGATTCGCCTCTGGATGGGTCAGCAACTCAGCTGAATGTGCCGTCGCTTGGCCAGCGCCGATTCACCCGCGGCCCGAGGCCAGTCAGCAATTCATAGGCAATGGTGCCGCCGGCTGTCGCCACCGCGTCGATCGGCATGTCCGGGCCGAAGAATTCCGCCCGCGCGCCGGGGCGGACGGCATCTTCGGGAAGGTCGGTGATATCCAGCAGGGTGAGGTCCATCGAGACTCGACCGAGCACAGGGACCCGCCGGCCGGCGAGTATGGCGTCCGCTCCGGGCCGCAGCTGACGCATCCCCACGCCGGCGCCCGACGCGGCACGGTGGTAGCCGTCGGCATAGCCGATGCCGACGGTGGCGATTCGGGTATCTCTGCTCAGCCTTGCCGCCGCGCCATAGCCGACTGCCTCGCCGGTTTTGGCGACTCGCACCTGGAGAACCGAGGCGGTCAGCCGCGCGACGGTCCTGACCGCTTCCGACGAGCCGGGGCCTGCCTCGCCGCCATACAGCGCGATGCCGGGCCGTGTCAGATCGAATGCGTAGTCGGGGCCAAGAAAGACACCAGCGGAATTGGCAAAGGACCGGGGAACCGACGGAAACAGCCCGGCGAGCGCCCGAAACCGTTCGAGTTGCTCGGCGCTCTGCGATGTCGCCTCGTCGGCGGAGGCCAGATGGCTCATGACCAGGCACAGGTCGAGCTCGCCGGAGGCGGCGAAGTCGGCGGCCAAGCGGGCATCTTCGGTTCCGAGGCCGAGCCGGTTCATGCCGGTTTCGAGCTGTACCGCGGCGGGCGCTTTGCGTGCGGTCGCGCGCATCCCCTCGCGCCAGACGGCGATGTCGTCCGGCGTCGAGAGCACCGGCGTCAGGTTTCGCGCCAGATGGAGCGGAACCGCAGCGGGCTCCAGACCCTGAAGCACGTAGATGCGAGGCGCCGCAGACGCGGTCGAGGCGTTGGCCGGCAACCGGTCCAGCGAGTCACGCAAGGCGGCGCCTTCCTCGGCCCAGGCGACGAAGAAGTCGCGGCAACCGGCTTCCGACAACGCCGCGGCGACCTCGGCGGCGCCAAGACCATAGCCGTTCGCCTTGACCGCCGCGCCAGTACGGGCGCCGGGATTACGCGAATCCAGCATCCGCCAATTGGCGATCAGCGCGGCGCGGTCGATCTCGACGACCGGCATGCGGTCCGGCCTCACGCTGGCCGGGATTGGAGAAAGCGGCATTGGCGGGAGACTACTCGAACCGCTCGGGAAGATAGCTGTCGTCCGCAAGATCGGTAAAGCGGGTGTATTCGGCCTGGAAGGCGAGGGGAACGGTTCCGGTCGGGCCGTGACGCTGCTTGGCGATGATGACCTCGGCCTTGCCGCGCGCGTCGTTCAGCTCCTGCTCCCACTTCAAATGGTCGGGGCCCGGCTTGGGCTCCCGGTTCGCGAGGTAATATTCGTCGCGATAGACGAACATCACCACGTCGGCGTCCTGCTCGATCGACCCCGATTCGCGCAGATCGGAGAGCTGCGGTCGCTTGTCGTCGCGGCTTTCGACCTGACGCGACAGCTGCGACAGGGCGATGATCGGCACGTTCAGCTCCTTGGCCAGGGCCTTGAGGCCGGTGGTGATCTCGGTGATTTCCTGGACGCGGTTGCCCTGGGTCCGGCTCGACCCCTGCATCAGCTGGACATAGTCGATGATCATCACGTCGAGCCCGCGCTGCCGCTTCAGGCGCCGGGCGCGGGCCGAAAGCTGCGCGATCGAGATACCACCGGTCTGGTCGATATAAAGCGGCAGCTTCTGCATCATCTCCGAACAGCCGATCAGCTTGGACAGTTCCTGATCGTTGATGTTGCCGCGCCGGATTTTCGACGAGGAGATCTCGGTCTGTTCGGAAATGATGCGGGTGGCGAGCTGTTCGGCCGACATTTCCAGGCTGAAGAAACCGACGACGCCACCGTTCTTCGCCTTGAAGCTGCCGTCCGCCTGCTCGGCCGGCTCGTAGGCCGCCGCAATGTTGAAGGCGATATTGGTCGCGAGCGAGGTCTTGCCCATGGCCGGACGGCCCGCGAGGATGATCAGATCGGAGGCCTGCAGCCCGCCCATGCGCCCGTCGAGCCCGATAATGCCCGAGGAGACGCCGGAGAGGCCGCCATCGCGGTCCTTGGCGGCGGTGGCCATCTGGACGGCCAGCGTTACCGCGTCGGTGAAGGACTGGAAGCCGCCGTCGTAGCGGCCGGTCTCGGCCAACTCGAACAGGCGGCGCTCCGCGTCCTCGATCTGGCTCTTCGGCTCCATGTCGAGCGGCGCGTCGAAGGCGATGTTGACCACATCCTCGCCGATCCGGATCAGCGAGCGGCGAATCGCCAGATCGTAGATCGCCCGACCGTAGTCGGTGGCGTTGATGATGGTCGTCGCCTCGGCGGCAAGCCGCGCGAGATATTGTGCGACGGTGAAATCGCCCACCTTGTCGTTGGCCGCGAGGAACGTCTTGATCGTCACCGGATTGGCGATCTTGCCCATCCGAATCATCTCGGACGTCTTGCCGAAGATCTCCCGGTGCAGCGGCTCGAAGAAGTGGTCGGGTTTCAGAAAGTCGTGGACGACATAATAGGCGTCGTTGTTGACCAGCATGGCGCCGAGCAACGCCTGCTCGGCCTCGATGTTGCTCGGAGCCTCACGATACAACGCCGTTTCGTCATCGATTTTACGCGCCGCATCCGCCATGCCGCGTGACCTCTACCGCCGTTTCAGGATGTGCTCGGACTACACCATGGACCGCCGTGATCCTAGCAAATTGGCACTCTTGCGACGATATGAATGGGTTCGCTGAAACCTGTGAAGCGCTGTGCATAACTCCGGGGATAAAATCCGCCGCACGTTGACACCAGATTGCGCGCAAAACCGCGCTGGCTACTCCGCCGCGTTGCGGCCGCCCCATGATTCGGAACGTCTAGCGTGGTCCGCAGCCTGTTCCTTCTGCCGCAACCGGGTCTCGGTTTCGTAGATGTAGTCGCGCGTGGTCGGGAGGGTATCGAGCTTCTTCGTCAGCTGGACCTGGAACACGACGAGATCCTGCCAGCGAAACGCCGTTTCGGACACCGCGAGGTAAAATTCCCACATGCGGCAGAATCGCTCATCATAGATCGCCTTGGCCTCCTCGCGCCGGGCTTCGAAGCGTTCCCGCCAATGCCGCAGTGTGTCGGCATAATGCAGCCGGAGAACTTCGACGTCGGTGACGATCAGGCCGCTGCGCTCGGTGGCTTTCGTCACCTGCGACAGGGAGGGCAGGTAGCCGCCCGGGAAAATGTATTTGCCGATGAAGGCGTTGGTGTTCGCCGGCTCTTCGATTCGCCCGATCGTGTGCAGCAGCATGACCCCGTCGTCGTCGAGGAGACGCGCGCATTGCCCGAAATAGTCTTCATAGAAGTCGAGACCGACATGCTCGAACATGCCCACCGAGACGATCCGGTCGAAGGGGCCTTGGGTGTCGCGATAGTCCTCCAATCGGAAATCGGCGTGTCCGGTAAGCCCCGAGTCGGCAGCCCGACGTTGCGCGATCGCCAGCTGCTCGTCGGACAGCGTGACCCCGGTCACCTTCGCGTCAAGGTGCTGGGCCATATACAGCCCGAGCCCACCCCAGCCGCAGCCGACGTCGAGCGTCCGCAGGTCCGGCCGGTCGAAGAAGAGCTTGGCTGCGATATGGCGCTTCTTGGCCAGCTGGGCCTGGTCGAGGCTGGCATTCGGATCTTCGAAATAGGCGCAACTGTATTGCCGGTCCGTATCGAGGAACAGATCGTATAACTGGCTCGACAGGTCGTAATGGTGATGGACGTTGGCGCGTGCCCGTTGCGGCGTGTTGTTCTGGATATAGCGGCGATAGAGCAGTCGCATCCGGGCGATCGCCTGCATCCAGGGTTCGTTCGCCGCATCGCTGCCGCCATTGCGGAACACCAGGCTGAGGAGGTCGAAGATGCTGCCCTCGACCATATCGACGCCGCCATTCATGTAGGCTTCGCCGAATTTAAGACCGGGGTTGATTGCGACACCCCACTCCGCCGACTTCGAGTTGAACCGAATATGCAACGGTTTGCCGGTCCCGTCGCCCCATCGCGACGAACGGCCATCCGGATCCGTGACGGTCAGGTTCCCGAAGCGAAAAAGGTGGGAGAGATAGGTAGACAGAACGCGGTTCGTCATCGAAATCCCCTGACCTTGGTCCAGAGAATCCGCGGCCACTCATGGCCGCCGGAGTGCGAAAATATAAGCTGCGCTGTTAGATTTAGGTGCAAAGACGCCAATGGCAACAAAAAAGGCTCCGCCGAAGCGAAGCCTTTCACACTCTCACGCTGACTGCATGCCGAACGCGGCTGAAATCGCGCCGGTCAGCCCGCGGTTCTACTGAGCTTCGTCGCTCTCTGCCGTGTCGTCGGAAGCGGACGCTTCGCCCGAAGCATCCTCGCCGTCGTCCCGCTCCTCGCCGTCTTCCTGCTCCTCGTCGTCGAAGCTTTCCTCTTCGTCGAGGCCGTAGATGGCATCGGCGGAGGTGAGTTCCTCGCCGCGGGCCTGACGCTCTGCCTCGTCGGGAGAGCGGGCGACGTTGATCGAAATCTCGACTTCGACCTCGGCATGAAGCGCGATGGTGATTGGGTGCAGCCCGATCCGTTTGATCGGCTCGTTGAGCTGGATCTCGTTGCGGCCGACCTTGAAGCCCTCGCCAGCGAGGATGTCGGCGATGTCGCGGGTCGATACCGACCCATAGAGCTGGCCGGTTTCGCCGGCCGAGCGCACGACGACGAATCGCTTGCCTTCGAGCGTCGCGGCGACGCTCTTGGCTTCGCCCTTGCGCTCTTCGTTGCGAGCTACCAGCTGGCTCTTCTCCGCTTCAAAGCGCGCGCGGTTGGCATCGTTGGCGCGCAGCGCGCGACCAGTCGGCAGGAGAAAATTGCGGGCGAAGCCGTTGCGCACCTTTACGGTGTCGCCCATTTGGCCGAGCTTGGCGATGCGTTCGAGAAGAATGACGTCCATGATCTTGTCCTTTCTGGATCGGGATCGGTTGTTCAGGATTGGCTGAGCGACGGCCCTTGTCGGCCGCGCCAGGTTTCGAAGAGCCCGAGCGCCATGAACAGCACGATCGGGAAAGACAGCAGCAGGATCGCCGCATAACTCGTAAACAGCACCAGGCCTCGGCCCGGACGCCCCCGGGTGCGACGATGGAGGCTCGCCAGCCCCACCAGGGTGAAGGCGGCCCCCAACGCGCCGACGACAACGGCGGCGACGAGGCCGATGGTTCCGCCGATGAAGGCGACCGCAAGCGCCACGCCGAAGATGAGAAGGGTTGTTTTCGGCAAGTGGGTCGCCGAGGGGATATCATCCTTGGGTCGCGGCAAGCGGCCGGATACGCGCACGACGGCCGCGCCGAGATAAAGCCCGCTGACGAGCGTGACGGTCAGGAGCGCCGGCTGGACGTAAGGCACGAGAGCGATGACCAGTTTCGCGAACTCGCGCAATTGCGTTTCGCTCAGCGTCTCCATCCCTGGGCCGCCGCCCTGGCCGAGCGCCTCGACAACCGCCGGGACGAACGCGTCCGGGTCATAGCCGAGCAGCCACCCGAGAAACAGGCAAGCGGCAATCGCCATCGCGGCGATCGCGAACAGCACGCGCCCCAGGGGGTACCAGTCGAGATTGCTCCCGGAATTGCCGGCCGAGGCGGCTCCGTTGGCCAGCAAGGGTTCGACCGTGGGCCGCGCCAACCCGGCAAGGTGGCCCGCGACCGCCATCGGCAGCGCCATGGTCCCGAACAGGGTCAGCGCGCTCGGGACGGACAGGGCAATGGCGTAAATCGTCATGCCGGCGACTGCGGACGCAATAAAGCCAGAGACCGAACCCCAGCCGAGGCTGGCGATGGCGATCGGGATCGGGGCCGCCAGGGCAAAACTGATCGCCGAGGTCGATTGCAGCACGAGCCCAGCGAACAGAAGCGCGCTGGCAAGGCCCGATACGACGGCGATGAGGAGCGTGGCTGGTTTCATGATGTCTTGCGCTGTCCTGCTCGCGGCAGTTAGAGGCCTCGGCCCCAACTAGGCTGAATGACATTCCGTCCGCGGCCTGACGCGGAGGGAAGCGGAGCGGCATCGCGAGACGCCGCTCCGAATCGAGTAGACGAGTTTACTTAATCAGGTAGGGCAGCAGGCCCAGGAAACGGGCACGCTTGATCGCACGGGCAAGCGCGCGCTGGTTCTTCTGCGACACAGCGGTAATCCGGGACGGGACGATCTTGCCGCGCTCGGAAATGTAGCGCTGCAGGAGGCGAACGTCCTTGTAGTCGATCTTCGGCGAATCGGTGCCGGCGAACGGATCGGACTTGCGGCGGCGGTGGAACGGCCGGCGGGTGGGAAGCTGAGCGATATCGACCATCTGGGGCTACTCCGAATCGTTGTCGCGGGGACGGCGAGGGCGATCGTCGTCGCGATCGCGCCGGGGACCGCGGTCCCCGCGGTCTTCGCGGCCGCCACGATCGTCGCGACCGCCACGGCGGGGCCGGTCATCGCGCTTTTGCATCATGGCCGACTGGCCTTCCTCGTGCTCCTCGACGCGGATCGTGATGTAACGGAGAATGTCCTCGTTGAAGCGCATCTGGCGCTCCATTTCCTGGACCGCCGCCGACGGGGCGTCGATGTTCATGAGGGTGTAGTAGGCCTTGCGGTTCTTGTTGATCCGGTAGGTCAGGGTCTTCAGACCCCAATTCTCGACCTTGCCGACCGACCCGCCATTGGACTCCAACACGCCACGATACTGCTCGACGAGCTGATCGACCTGCTGATTGGAGATGTCCTGGCGCGCGAGGAATACGTGCTCGTAAAGAGCCATGCGCTATCGCCTTTCCATGTTTCGTTCGCATTTTGCCTGGGTACAGCGGCTAAGCCTCTGCGACTTCCCTGCGAAACCCGACGATCGGGTCAATTTGGAAAGGCGCCTGTACGAGAGCGTCGAGAGCGGAGACACGGGAAGCCGATGCCCTGCGGCATCCTGTTGCCGGCAATCCGGCAGCCTTCCGTTCAGCCCCCAGCTGAGACCCAAGCATTGACGGTCGCGGACCTATCCGGTTTGCGCGGAATTTTCAAGCCCTTGTTGAAATCGAAGCAATGGAGGCGACGCCGCGTCCGCTATCGGCGCCGTCGCGGCACGCGCGTCAAGCTGCGGCCATGTCGGTAGGTCCATCCGACGCAGGTGCGCGGACTGCATCGGGGCGCTCGGAGGTCAGGCGGTTGCCACGTGAGGATAGGGCGAACTGCTCGGCCTCTCTCGCCGCAGTCGCTCGAGCAGGACCTCGGGTGCTTCCGGGTGCCCCAGATAAAAACCTTGCCCCTCGATCGTGCCGAGGGCGCGCAGTTCTTCCCATTGTTCCGCCGTCTCGATTCCCTCTGCTGTGAGTTTGAGTCCCAGTCGACCGCAAAGGTGGAGGATCGAGGCAACGATGGCGTGGGTGGATTCGTCCCGTCCGATGCCATTGATGATCGAGCGGTCGATCTTGACGCGGTTGATCGGAAGCGCCTGGATGTATGCCAGACTTGTATGCCCGGCGCCGAAGTCGTCGATCGCGATTTTGATGCCTGCATTCTGGATGGCCAGCAGGGTTTTCCCGACCAGCTCTTTGTCGGTGATCGCCACGCTTTCCGTGATCTCGATCTCCAGAAGGTTCGGGGGAACCCGGTGGATCTCAAGGGCGTGGGTTAACTGGCTGACGATTTCCTCACGTGCCAACGAGATCGGCGAAAGGTTGATCGAGGTAAAGGGATGCTCGATGCCGGCATCGATGAACGCACGCATGCATTCGACCGCGTTCCGGATCACCCACAGATCGATCAGCGTGATCAGTCCGCAGCTCTCGGCGATGGGAATAAACTGCGACGGCGGCACCATCCGTCCCAAGCGCTTGTTTTCCCATCGGATCAGAGCTTCCATGCCGGTGATCCGCCCCCGTCCGGAGGTCCAGTTGCGGCTGATAGACGAGGGTGAATGATTCCTCCGAGACGGCCCGGCGCAAATCCAGTTCCAGGCGCCGTCGCTCGCCCATCTCCCGTTCTTGAGCGGGGTCGAAATGAGCGACGCCGCTGCGGCCGTTACGCTTGACCTGATAGAGCGCGACGTCGGCCGCTCGTTGCAGATCGTCGACGGTTCTGCCGTCTTCGGGCATCGAGGCGATGCCCGCCGAGCAGCCGATGGTCAGCGTCAGATTGGCGATCGGAAAGGGTTGTGAAACGAGACCCACCAACGCGTTCGCAACCGCCAGGCATTCGCCCGGATTGGGCTTCTCGATGACGACCGCGAATTCGTCACCGCCAAGGCGGAAGGCCGTTGCATTTCGTTCCAAACCCGACTGGATGCGCTCGGCGACGTTTCGCAGCAGCAGATCGCCGACCCCGTGTCCGTAGTCGTCGTTGACAAGCTTGAAATGATCGAGATCTACAGTGATCATGGCGCCGACGGTTTGGTGGCACTCGTCACCGTTCATCAATCTCGCCCAAGTCTCCGCGAAAAGCGTGCGATTGCCGAGCCCGGTCAAGGGGTCATGTCGGGCCATATGCTCGATCTGCTTGCGGGCAACGGTCAGCGAAGTAACGTCGGTCAGCGCCAACATGCGCTCGGGGACGACGGGAGCACCGTTCCACGGTGACATCGCCACGATCAGGTGCCGCGAATGGTACGGCATTTTGAGTTCGGCCTGGAAACTTTGGGACATGCGAATCTTGTCTGCGAAAGACTCGCCGTCGCTCGGCCTGATGCGCGCGGAGAGATCGGTTCGGGACGGGGCCCCCTCGAACATCTCGCCTGCGGCGGAATTGGCGAACAGCACATTTCCCGTCGCATCTATTTTAATGAAGCCGATTGGCGCGGTCTCGGCCATGGCGCGGTATTCCGCGCGGCTTTCGCGCAATCGTTGCGCGCTGACGATACTGCGAGTCACGTCGATATAGAGAGTGAGCGAACCAGCCTCGGCGATTCTGGGAAAGGAGCGTGCGAGAATCCGGCGTCCGGAAGGGCGACATGCGAGAACCTCCACCGCGGTGCCGTTTTCCACGCGTGCCAAATGGTCGGCCGAGATGAAGTCGTCGGGATGGTCACCGCGTTGCTGGCAATACGCGGTGATGGCATGCCGCGGCAGACCGACCCGCAACATGCCCGCAGGAAGCTCCATATAGCTCGCTGCCTTGGCGTTGAAGAAGGCCACGACCTGACCCTCGGCCGCATCGGGATCATAGAGCACGACGCCGTGGTCCGTGTTAACCAGCATCTCGCGCATCATGGCGTGCTCGGCCGTGATACGCCTCTGGTCGCAATCCGCCTTCTTCATCTGAAGCGTATTTTCAATGTCGATTCCGCCATCGATAAACCTGTGGTCGTGTCGTCAAAGTTGGTCGACTGATATTTTCTTCGGATTCCGTTGAGACAATCTTAAGTTGATCGTACAAACCCGCACACCACCGTTTTATTGCGATACTTCGCCGCGAATGCCGCTGCCCTTGACAGGGACGCCTTCCCCAAACCATTGCGAGCGTCAGTTACGAGGATGATCGGGAGTACTCGCATGACTATGGCATTGGTCTTCCCAGGGCAGGGCAGTCAGAGCGTCGGCATGGGACGCTCGTTGTTCGACGCCTATCCGGATAGTCGCAAGGTCTTCGAGGAGGTCGACGAAGCGCTTGGCGAAAAACTGTCGTCTCTGATCTTCGAGGGCCCCGAAGACAGGCTGACCCTGACGCAGAACGCGCAGCCGGCCTTGATGGCCGTCTCCATGGCCGCAGTCCGCGCGCTTGAGTCGGAAGGCTTCGGGATCGGTCAGGCGAAATTCGTCGCCGGGCATTCGCTCGGCGAATATTCGGCGCTGACGGCGGCCGGCGCACTGACGCTTGCCGACACAGCCAAGCTCTTGCGCATACGCGGTCTGGCCATGCAGCAGGCTGTCCCGCCGGGGCGGGGGGCAATGGCTGCGATTTTAGGGCTCGAAGCGGGCGAAGTTGCGCGGCTTTGCCAGGACGCGGCCGAGGACGGCGTGTGCGAACCGGCGAACGACAATGGCGGCGGGCAGATCGTCATTTCCGGCGACAAGGCGGCCGTCGACCGGGCTGTGGCGCTGGCGCCCGAGCAGGGCGCCAAGCGCGCGATCCCGCTCACGGTCTCCGCGCCCTTCCATTGCCGGCTGATGCAGCCGGCTGCGGATCGCATGGCCGAGGCCCTTGCCGAGGCCAGGATTGACGCACCGGTCGTGCCGGTCGTCTCCAACATCACCGCGACCCCGACATCCGAGCCGGACGAAATACGGGAGCGCCTGGTTCGTCAGGTGACCGGTCAGGTCCGCTGGCGCGAAAGCGTTGAGTGGCTGGCGGGCGCGGGCGTCACCAGCCTCGTCGAGATCGGCAGCGGCAAGGTGTTGACCGGGCTTGCCCGCCGCATCGACCGCAGCCTCGAGGCGAAGGCCATTGGAACCGCCGAGGACGTGCGGGCCTTTGTCGAAGGCGGCTGATCCACAGACGGCAAGAACCGAAAACGAGAGAGGGGACACAGATGTTCGATCTGACCGGGCGCAAGGCGCTCGTTACGGGAGCCAGCGGCGGAATCGGCGAGGCGATCGCCAGGGCGCTTCACGGCGCCGGCGCCTCCGTCGGTCTCCACGGCACCCGTCGGGAGAAGCTGGAAGAGGTCGCCGCGTCACTCGGAGATCGCGCGATGGTGTTTCCCGCCAATCTGGCGGATCGGGACGAGCAGAAGGCACTGGCCGAAACGGTTGAGAGCCAGATGCAGGGGGTCGATATCCTGGTCAATAATGCCGGGGTGACGCGCGACGGGCTGTTCGTGCGCATGTCTGACGAAGACTGGGACAGCGTCATCGAGATCGACCTGACCGCGGCCTTCCGTCTCACCCGTGGTCTGACGCATCCGATGATGCGCCGCCGATTCGGTCGAATCATCAACATCACCTCGATCGTCGGCGTCACCGGCAATCCGGGCCAGGCAAATTACTGCGCCGCGAAAGCCGGGATGATCGGGTTTTCCAAATCGCTCGCCCAGGAGATCGCGTCGCGTTCGGTCACGGTGAACTGCATCGCACCCGGCTTTATCGCCAGCGCCATGACGGACAAGCTCAACGACAAGCAGAAAGACGCGATCATGGGGGCAATCCCGATGAAGCGGATGGGCGAAGCGGACGAAATCGCCGCAGCGGCCGTATTCCTGGCGTCGAACGAGGCGGCCTATGTCACTGGGCAGACGCTGCACGTCAACGGCGGCATGGCCATGATCTGACACGACCCTGTGCGCGACGCTTGGCCCGCGCGACGGAGCATGCTAAGCGCCCGCCACCAAGAAGAGATTTTGCCGTTTTCGTTGTGGTGGACCGCGACACTGTGGACCACCAAGCTTGATAAAGCGCCGCCCCGCGTCTAACGAAAGCGGCAGCACCAATCGCAATAGAGGACTGAACATGAGCGATACCGCTGAGCGAGTGAAGAAGATCGTCGTCGAGCATCTGGGCGTCGAGCAGGAAAAGGTCACCGAGAACGCGAGCTTCATCGACGATCTGGGTGCCGACAGCCTCGACACGGTCGAGCTCGTCATGGCCTTCGAGGAAGAGTTCGGCGTGGAGATTCCCGATGACGCCGCCGAAACGATCCTGACGGTCGGCGACGCGGTGAAGTTCATCGAAAAGAACCAGGCCTGACGTTTCTGGCGGAGCGTCCGCCGGGGCGATTGAGCGATTGATGAGACGAGTAGTCATCACGGGCGTCGGTATGGTGACCCCCCTCGGGGCGGGTGCCGGCGTCACATGGAAGCGTCTGCTGAACGGCGAAAGCGGCTTGGGGCGGATCGAGGGCTTCGAGGTCGACGATCTGCCTTGTCGGATCGCGGGCCAGATTCCGCGCGGCGATGGCCAGAACGGCACCTTCGATCCAGACCACTGGATGGAGCCGAAGGAGCAGCGCAAGGTCGACGATTTCATCCTTTATGCCGTCGCGGCGGCATCGGAGGCGCTGGATGACGCGAACTGGCATCCGGAAGCCTATGAGGACCAGATTTCCACTGGTGTTCTGATCGGGTCCGGCATCGGCGGTTTGCGCGGCATCGAGAAGACTGCGCTGATCCTTGCCGAGAAAGGGCCGCGCCGTGTCAGCCCGTTCTTTATTCCCGGCAGCCTGATCAATCTGGCATCCGGCCACGTCTCCATCCGCAATGGTCTCAAGGGGCCGAACCATTCGGTGGTGACCGCGTGCTCTACCGGAGCCCATGCGATTGGCGACGCATCACGGCTGATCGCCTTTGGCGATGCGGACGTGATGGTGGCCGGTGGAGCCGAATCTCCGGTCGGCAGATTGTCGCTGGCGGGATTCGCCGCGTGTAAGGCTCTCTCCACCCACTTCAATGACGAGCCGACCAGGGGCTCACGTCCCTATGACCGCGACCGCGACGGTTTCGTCATGGGCGAGGGCGCCGGTATCGTCGTTCTGGAAGAGTTGGAGCACGCCAAAGCCCGCGGTGCCCGAATCTATGCCGAGGTCATCGGCTACGGTCTTTCGGGCGACGCGTATCATATTACTGCGCCGGCGGAGGATGGCGACGGCGCCTATCGGTGCATGGCGGCCGCCATGAAGCGGGCTGGCGTCTCCGCGTCGGACCTAGACTACGTCAACGCTCACGGCACGTCGACGCCGCTCGGTGACGAGATCGAGCTTCGCGCCATCGAGCGCCTTGTCGGCGATGCGGCCGACGGCATCACCATGTCGTCGACCAAGTCGGCGATCGGCCACCTTCTCGGTGCGGCCGGATCCGTCGAGGCGATCTTCTCGGTGTTGGCGATCCGCGACAATGTTGCGCCGCCCACGCTTAATCTCGACAATCCGTCGGTTGAGACGAAGATCGACCTCGTGCCGCATGTGAAACGCGAGAAGCCGATCGACGTCGCGCTGTCGAACTCATTCGGCTTCGGTGGAACGAACGCATCGCTGGTTCTGCGTCGTTTCGCCGACTGAGTGAGTGGCGGACGAGCAGGGCGCGGACCTAGCGCCATCCGGGCTTTCGCCACATTCCGGTGATGCTTCGGCTGCCACGAGGAATTTCATTCAGGAGTGATCCGGTGATCGACCAACCAGGTGCTGAACGGGATCGCGGCTCGCATCGAAGCGGCGGCGGGGACGGGTCCCGCGCGCCAAAATCGGCGCGTCGCTCGCGCCACTCTCGCAACAAACTCGTTATTTTCCTGAACTTCTGCCTTTCAGCCTTGCTGTTTCTGATGCTCGGCGTCGGCGCGGTCGTCTATTGGGGCAAAAGTCAGTTCGAGGGCCAGGGACCGCTGCGCGAGGAAACGACCTATGTCGTGCCGCGCAACACCAGCGTGCAGACGATCGCAAGTGGGCTCGAACGTGAGGGGATCATCAGCGATGCCCAAATCTTCGAATATGGCGTTCGTTTCGCGGGCGCCGGCGGCGCCCTGAAGGCCGGCGAGTATGGTTTCACTCCGGGAACCTCCATGCGTCAGGTCATGGAAAAGCTTCGCGTAGGCGCTTCGATCACCCATTCGGTATCGGTGCCGGAGGGCTGGACCGTCGAGAAAGCATACGAGAGGATCGCCGAAGCGGAGGTGCTCACGGGCGAGATGCCGGACATGCTCCCCGAGGGCACGTTGCGCCCAGACACCTATCTCGTGCAGCGCGGCGCGACGCGCAAGGAACTCGTGCAGCGCATGAAAGAGGCTCAGGACAATCTGGTCGCGGAGATTTGGGCGAAGCGCGATCCCGACATTCCGGTCAAGGATGTTGGTGAGTTCATTACGCTCGCTTCGATCGTCGAACGGGAGACCGGGATCGCCAGCGAGCGGCCTCATGTTGCGTCCGTGTTCATCAATCGTCTGAACAAGGGCATGCGGTTGCAGTCCGACCCGACCTTTCTCTACGGCGTCTATGGCGGCGGCGGCAAACCGAGCGACAGGCCGGTTACGCAATCCGACATCGACAGCGACACGCCCTACAACACCTACAAGATCAAAGGACTGCCGCCGGGTCCGATCGCCAATCCCGGACGCGCCGCGTTGGAAGCCGTGGCCAATCCGATCGAAACCGATGATTTCTATTTCGTCGCCGACGGCACCGGCGGGCATGTCTTTTCATCGACGCTCGATGAGCATAATCGCAATGTGCAGAAATACCGGGCTATCGAGCGACAGCAACGGGTCGACGCGGAAGCGCCGCAATAGGCGACCTGGCACCGGATAGCAGACGAGGGGTGAGGCGATGTCCGTCCAGAGCATGACGGGCTTTGCCCGCCACGAAGGGGCCACCGACGGCGTCGACTTCGCCTGGGAATTGCGCTCGGTCAACGGCAAGGGGCTCGACCTGCGCTTGCGCCTGCCGCCGGGCTTCGAGGCGATCGAGGCGGACACTCGCCGGCTTGCGGCCGCATGGCTCACCCGCGGGAACATCCAGGCCAGCCTGCAGCTTCGGCGTGACGACGAACTGCCGGTCTTCACCGTCAACGAAGCGATGCTGGATCAGGTGTTGTCGCTGTCGAGCCGCCTTGTCGCCGACGGCCATGCCGGCCCGCCGTCCTCAGACGGAATCCTGGCGATCAAGGGCATTGTGGAGGTGGCCGAGCGGACGCTGGCGCCAGAGGCCCGCGAAATGCGCCAGAAGGGCGTTGCCCAAGGCTTCCTCGCGGCCGTGGAAAAACTGGTCGCAGCCAGGGAAGCCGAAGGCCTCGCCCTTTCCGAGATCCTCTCGCTGCGTCTCGGCGAGATCGCGGCGTTGATCGAGAGCGCCGAGGACGATCCCAGTCGATCGCCGGAAACCATCCGCCAGCGCCTGCGAGGCCAGATCGGTGAGCTTCTCGACGCGGATGAGCGGCTCGACGAAGGTCGTCTGCATCAGGAAGCGGCGATCCTTGCGGCGCGGGCCGATATCCGGGAGGAGATCGATCGCCTCCGGGCCCATGTGGAAGCGGCCAGGGCGCTTTTGGCCACAGGCGGTCCGATCGGGAGGCGACTCGACTTTTTGTCGCAGGAATTCAATCGCGAATCGAATACGATCTGTTCCAAGTCGAATTCGACGTTGCTGACCGCCATCGGCCTGGAACTGAAGGTGGTGATCGATCAATTCCGCGAGCAGGTGCAGAACATAGAATGACGTCGATATTCGATACCGAATCCGCGCTCGCGATCGCACGCCGCGGTCTGATGCTCGTGCTGTCCTCGCCGTCGGGAGCCGGGAAATCCACGATCGCGCGCAATCTCCTCGATTCCGATCCGCGTTTTTCGCTGTCGGTCAGCGTCACTACGCGCAAGCGCCGGGCGAGCGAGATCGACGGCGTTCATTACCGCTTCATCGACCGGGCGGAATTCGAGCGGATGCGAGCCGGCGACGCGTTGCTCGAATGGGCCGAGGTGCACGGCAACTTCTACGGCACGCCGCGCGATGCCGCCGAGAAAGCGATGCGGGAGGGCAGGGACATGCTCTTCGACATCGATTACCAGGGCGCTCTGCAACTGCAGGAGCAGGCCAAGGCGGACATCGTCTCGATCTTCATTCTTCCCCCGACGATGGCCGAGCTGAAAGCCCGGCTCTTGCGCCGCGCCGAGGATTCGGGCGAGACCATCGCGGTACGGCTGAAGAATGCGCGCGTCGAGATCGAGCGCTGGCGCGATTACGACTATGTGGTCGTCAATGATGATCTGGACCGCGCCTTTTCGGCGGTGCGATCGATCATCAACGCCGAGCGGCTTCGCCGCGACCGGCGACCGGGATTGTTCGACTTTACCGCCACGCTGTTTGCCGAAGAGATCGATTAGAAGCTACGCGCTACGGATTTGATTGGCGAGGCGGACGAACTCCGAGACGGTCAGCGTCTCGGCGCGGCGCCGCGGGTCGATGTCCGCCGCTTCGAGCAACGCTTCGCCGCCCAGGGATTTGAGGCTCTGGCGCAACATCTTGCGACGCTGACCGAATGCGGCAGCGGTGACGCGCTCGAGCGCGTCGAGCGAAGCCGGTTCGGGATCGGCTATCGGCAGCAGCTGGACCACGGACGAGGTCACCTTTGGGGGGGGCGTGAACGCCTCTCGTGAGACGTCGAACAGGATGCGCGCGCGTGTCCGCCAGCCAGTAAGCACACCGAGGCGGCCGTAATGATCCGAGCCTGGGACCGCGACGATGCGTTCGGCCACCTCGCGTTGGAACATCAGCGTCAGGCTTGACCACACGGGCGGCCAGTGCGCCGTCGCGACCCAATTCAAAAGCAGTTGGGTTCCGACATTGTAGGGCAGGTTGGCCACGATCTTCAGCGGCCCGGCATGCGCGATCGTCGCCGGATCGATTGTCAGCGCGTCGGCTTCAATGATCTCAAGACGGCCAGGGTAGTGAGCCGCGATCGCCCTGAGCGCCGGCAGACAGCGCCCGTCCTTTTCGATTGCGATGACCCGATCGGCACCCTCGGCCAGTAGGGCGCGCGTGAGTCCGCCGGGCCCAGGACCGACCTCGACGATCGTTGCTCCAACAAGCGGATGCGCCTGCCGCGCGATCCGCGCCGTCAGATTGAGGTCGAGCAGAAAGTTCTGGCCGAGACCGCGCTTTGGATCGAGGCCATGCTCGGTCATCACGGCGCGCAAGGGCGGCAGCGTATCAGACGGGCTCACGCGCCGGTGGCCGTGCTTGCAACAGCGGCTGCTGTCGCCATTCTGTCGGCGAGACGCAGAGCAGCGATGAAGCTGTCGGCGCGCGCTTTCCCTGTTCCGGCGATGTCAGAGGCAGTGCCGTGGTCGGGAGACGTTCGGATGATCGGCAGGCCGAGCGTCGCATTGACGGTCTGGTCGAAGGCGAGCGTCTTCGCCGGGATCAATGCCTGATCGTGATACATGCAAATGGCGACGTCATAGCCGCGCCGCGCCTCAGGATGGAACATCGTATCGGCGGGCAGCGGCCCGAATGCGTCGATCCCGGCGGCGCGCAGATGCGCGATTGCCGGCCGTATGACCGCCTCGTCTTCGCTGCCGATCGCGCCCTTTTCACCGGCATGGGGGTTGAGGCCGGATACCGCCAGGCGCGGCGCCGGGATTCCCAAGCGCTCGCGATAGTCGGCCGCGACAATCCGGCATGTCGTTTCGATGAGTTCGGCTGTCAGGCTGCCGGGAACCGCGGCGATGGGAATATGGATCGTCACGGGAACGCAGGACAGTTCCGGCCCGGTCAGGAGCATCACCGGGGTGAACGATGCACCGAGTCGTCTCCCGCAGAGATCGGCGAGATACTCGGTATGGCCGGGATGTCGAAACCCGAAGTCGTATAGCGCTTTCTTGTCGATCGGGCCCGTGACCAGCGCGGAGGCCTGACCTTCAAGAACCAGCGCCGTCGCCCGGTCGATCGCCTCGATCGTGCCGGCCGCGTTGACGGGATCGACGACGCCGGGGGCTTCGAGATGACGGTTCACCAACGGGAGCACCGCCAGCGCGCCTGGCCGGATCGCTGCCATCTCAGACGGCGTCGCGATGGTGTGGATGTCGACGTCGTAACCGAGGCGGTTTGCCCGCTTGGCCAGCATCACCGGATCGGCGAGGAGAAAAAACAACGGCAGATCGTTCCGGTGATGGACATGGATCGCCAGGGCGATGTCGGGTCCCACCCCCGACGGTTCGCCCACAGTGACCGCGATCGGCGCGAGATTGGTCGAGGCCTGTGTGGCCGGTGAACTCATCGGCGGACGATCCGGGCCTTACTCTTGAGTTCCTTGAGGAAGGCCGCATCTGGCTCGCCACCTTCGCCCAGCTTTTCCAGGTCGCGCGACTGGAACACCATGGCCGCGGCGATATCGTCCGAAATGTTGCGGCTGTTGCAGACGGCGATGAACTCGACGCCGCGGTCGGTTTCCTTCACCGGCGTCGTCCTGCCGATCGACGTGTTGATGATGTCGTCCTTCCAGCGTGGCGGCAGTTCCGGTTGGGCGACGCGGCCGAGATCGCGCACGGTCACATCCCGCAGCGACTTGGCGACGTCGTACGTCGACTCGCACGAGCGGAAGCGCGAGCGCATGCCGTTGGCCTCGCTCGTCCGCTTGCCAATGAGCGATTGACGCTGACCTTCGGGCACGACGAAAATGACTTGCTGCAGCGTGTATTCGGTGGTCGTCGGTTTCTTGCCGCCCTGAGCGAGCATGCGCTGAACGACCTCCTGCTCGCTGAGCTTGTCGCTGGTCCGCAGCTTGGACTGGATGGCCTGACCCCAGCCCATCTGGACGCGGATGTAATCCTTGAAGGCGCTTGCGGAAAAACCGGCGCGCGTGAGCACTTCGCTCAATTGCGTCTGGTTCATTTTGTTATCCGCCGCGAATTTTCCGAAGGCCTCCTCGACGGCGGCATCGGGGATGTTGATCCCGCGTCGCCGGATTTCCTGTTTCTTCAGTTCCTCGTCGATCAACTCGTCGGTCGCCTTTTGCGTGGCGTTGCCGCCGACCCGGCGCAGTTTGAGGAAGGCCGCGCGCTGGCGGATCTGATAGGTCGTGATCGGTTGATTGTTGACGACGATGCTAACCTCGGACGCCGCCTGGGCGGGAGCCCCCGTGGTGGCAACCATTGTCGCGGACGCGGCAACAAGGGCAAGGGCAACCGCTGTGTGGTTGATGAAATCGCGAACGGTCATGGTCCGACCAACTCCCTTGATGATGGCGTGCAGGTACATTGGTACGTCACCTATAGCGAGGTTTTGGCGAAAGGATGGTGATGGCAAGTGCCTCGCGTACCCCAGCGACGAAGGGCGGCTCCGAACCTACGAAGGCCAGGTGCGGGACTACTTCTCTTCACTCAGATCGTAGGATTGACTGAAATCGGAGATCGTTCGCAGGCCGACCTGGAACATCAGCGTCTTCGAATTCGACTCCTGCGTATAACGATCGATCGTATCGCTGTAGGAAACAAGCAGGCTGAAACATTCGTCGGCATACCCGATGCCGAACTTCTTTTCGACTACCGCGCTGTTTTCAATGTCGTATCCCAAAGCACCGGAAGCCGTCCAGTTTTCAGCGAATTTCAGGCTGCCTGAGGCCGTGACCTGGCTGCGATCGGAGATCGAACCATAGGTCGGCTGGGCCGCGATGTTCGTGTAGGTGATCTGCGCGCTGGCCAGAGCTGAAGAATAGGAGCCGTAGACATCGCTTCGGCGCAAAGCGTAGTCGACCTCGTCGAACCGTCCCTGGGCACCGAATTCGAGCCCGATCGGCGTCCCGAAGGCCAAAGAGGTCACATAGTCGGAGCGGTCGGTCTCGAGGCCGGAATCGAAGCCCACGAGCGCCAAATCGGTTTGGGCGAACGAATTGATTCCGCCCAGCTGGTAGGACTGGCCGACGACGGTATCGATCGTATAGCCGCTGTCCAACGTTCCGGCGTAGCGCAGGCCGATATTGGCGCGGGTCCCGCCCTCGATCCTGTCGTAGCCTGAGAATTTGTCGAGTTGGAACAGATTGCCGGTGTTGAAGACGAGGCTCTGCGCGTCCTCGTTCGGAACGAAACCGATTTGGGTTTCATCCGGCCGAACGACGATCTGGCCGATCGGCTCGATTACATGGGAGGCGTTCGCGGTTTCGATCAGATAGGGATAGCGCGCCTCGATCGCAGCCGTCGCCATGCCGCGTGCACCGGACTCGTCACGAGTGAGTGCGCCGATGGAACTGCCAATCCCATCGGATTCCATGTCCGTGGCGAAGAGGTCGCCGCGCAAGGATGCGGTTGGACTGAGGACAAGCCCCGATGACAGCGTATAGGTGTCGCTCCAGGCTGCTTGCGCGGTGCCGCGGGAGTAGTCGCCTTCGAGGCCATTGTAACGTAGGATGTCGGTCCGGTACTTGCGGCAAACCGTTCGGCTGTCGATCTCGAGAATTGCCGACGGTTCACAAATCCTGGAGAGCGAATCCTCATCCCGGTAGAGCGAAGCGACATTGAGGTCCAGCTTCACTTCGCCGCCGAGGACGGTCTCCTGTTCGATCCGTTCGTAGTCGAAGGCCGGGGCGACGAGCGGCTGCGTGTCGTCCTGATTGGGATTCACCGACTGATATTCGAACTTTTGGCCGCGCAGGTCGAAGTAGCTCTGGTCGCCGAGGCCGGTCAGGTAGATTTCCGACGTATGCAAGGTCGAACCGAAATTCGCGATGTCGTAGGTGGCCGAGAAGTTCTCATCCGATTGCAGGAGAATGTCCCAACCGACGGTCCAACGCTCGTTCAGCGCGAAGCGCCCCGTCGTGCCAATCATGCCGCGGTCGGTGTTGGCGAAATCGGGGGTGGTGTAGGAGGCGGTATTCTTGTCGGCAAAAGCACCAGGATCCTGCTGGATGATTCCCGCCGTCTGCAGAGTGAAAAAGCCGTTGCTGACCGCCTGGCGATATTCGGCCTCGGCCAGGAAGCCCTGCTTTGTGTAGTAGGTGCCCGCGACCGTGACGTCCTTGTCGTCGGACAGTGCGATGAAATACGGCACGCGCAGCCCGTAGCCCAGTTCCTCGGACGAACGGAAAGCCGGCGTCAGAAACCCGGATTTGCGTTTGACCGTCGGGTCCGGGGACTGGAAATAGGGCAGGTAAGCGATCGGGGCGCCGAAGAATTCGAAGCGCGCGCCATAATAGCGGATCTCTTTCTCGGTCTGGTCCCAGACAATCTTGCGCGCCTTCACCTGCCAGAGCGGCGCCCGATCCGGATGCGCCCGGCATGCCTCGCACGCCGTATAGACGCCTTGCTGGAATGTCGTGACGCTGCCGTCGCGCCGGACCGCCTCGGTTGCGGCGAAGCGCGTGTTGTCGGGCGCCTCGATCCGCAGCGCCTTGACGAAGCCATCGCGGAAATCGTCGGTGATGTCGATCGTGTCCGCGTAGAGCTTATTGCCGTCAGGCTGTTGCAATTCGACATCGCCGGACGCGACCAGCCGACGGGTCTTCTGGTCGTAGACGACTTGGCGGGCGACCAGCTTGTAGGATCCGTAGTCGATCTGGACGCCGCCGGAAGCCGTTACGACCGAGCTGTCGCTGTCATAGGTAACCGTATCGGCTTCGAGAAACATCTGCGCCCCATCGGGAGCAGCAATGTCCGTCGGAAGTGTCGATTGAGCATACGCGGGCGTGCCAGCGAAACCGAGGCCGCAAGCGGCCGTTCCCACCAGAAGAAAGGCTTTCAGATGCGACCGGGTCCCCCCCAGTCGTCCGCGATCGGTCCCCCTCGCACTCATGACTCAGCCATCCTCTTGATGGAGCAGGATCGTTACCCCAACCAGTCCTGCCGCCAGGACCGGAAACCAGGCGGCAATTACAGGCGGAACCACCGAGTTGCTACCCAGGGCTTTCGCCAGAAACGTCACGACGTACAGCACGAAACCGGCCAATACGCCACCTGCTATCGTCCTACCAGATTGGCCGGTCCGCGAAAACCTCGTTGCCACGGTCGCGGCGAGCAAGGTCATAGCGATGAACAGTGCCGGCTGGGCGACCAGGGTATTGTACTGCATCGAAAATGCCATGGAGTTAAAGCCAAGGCTCGCCGCCACGTTTATCTTCGATCCGAGATCCCAGATCGAGATCGCCTCCGGGTCGGCAAGACGTTGCTCAATATATTCAGGCTTGAGACTGGTCGGAAGCCGATAGCTTGCTGGATACTCCGGTGTACGGCCGATGCGCGTGATGCGCGGTTCTTCGAGGATCCATGCTCCGTCGGTCAGGGTGGCGCGGGGAGCATCGATGCGATCGCGCACAATTCCGTCATCGCCCAGCACGAACGCCGTCACGCCGCCCAGGAGCGCGCCGTTACGCGCCACCGTCGTCGCGCCGAGTATCGAGCTGATTCCTTCGCTGCTCTGCCTCAGCCACGGGACGCGGTCGGAATCGTCGGCGAGCGCCGTGCCGTCGGACATGGCCTGCATGTCCTGGGCGAGAGACTTCGTATAGGCCGACAGTGGATTGTAGACGAAGGTGGCCGCGAGGCCGATGAGCAGGGAGCCGGCTGCGAAAGGGATCAGAATCTGCCAGATCGACACGCCCGAGGCGCGGGCGACGACGAGCTCAAGCCGGCGATTGAGTGTCAGCAGCGTGTACACCGATGAGAACAGGATAATGAAAGGAAATGCCTGGCCGATAAATGAGGGGACGCGCAACGCCGAAAACAGGGCCACCGCTCCGACGCCCACATCCGGGAGGCCGCCCCGCCGACTGATCTCGATCATATCGATCAGATAGATCAGCGCGAAGACGGCAAGCAGCGTCGACAGGAAGCTGACCACGTAAAGTCGGAAGAAATAACGGTTCAAAGTCCAGTTGGTCATCGTCCGGCGGCGCCCCGCGCTGACTGGCGAAACGGCATCCAAGGCCCGATCGCCGCACCGATTCGATATGACGCGTTGGCGAACTTTTCGAAGAGCGACCAGCGGGACAGATTGAAATCGCGCATGATCAGGACGGCGTTCAGGGCGATGGCGCCGAGCGGTAGCGCATATGTCACCAGGACCCAGGCGTAGCTCTCTTCGATCAGCGATAGCGTCACGAAGCCGATCGCCTTCAGACCCAGGCCGCCAATCAGCCCAAGGGCCATCGCCGGCCCGGTACCTTGCCGATTGGTGCGCGGCTGGCCGGCGACCACCACCGCCCATAACGCGAAGGCCAAAGCGTAAAGCCAGTTCGTCATCCGGTCCGTCAATTCCTCCGTCAGGACGGAGGGCCGAGTCTGGGAGAGCGTATCGTTCGGGTCGGGCCAAATCAGCGCGAAAGTGCTCCGCTCGGACGCCCGGATCCAGTCGCCTTGCGTGGCGGGTTTCAGCTCTGCAAGGTCAAAAGCATAGGTCTGAAACTCGATCACGGAGATCCCGCCATCGGATTTGCTCCGACGATGCAGTTGGCCGTCGTAGAGCAGGAGCAGCGATTGGTCGTCCTGCTTGAGGATTTTTGCCTCGCGGGCGAAATAGGTCAGATCGGTCGTCTCGTCGCGCGTATCGGCAATGACGAGACTTTCGACGGTCGAGCCCCGCGCGGCGCCGATGCTGACCACGAGCCCGGGTTGCACCCGTTCGAACCGGCCCGGCTGCAGAAACAGCGTAATGGTGTCGGCATTGATCGAGCGGATTCCGTTTTGAAAGGCGCTCGCCGAGGCTGGGCCGATGATGTGGGCGATAAACAAAATAAGCAGTCCGCCGATCAAGCCGAGCGCGATAATGGGTTTGGCTATCACCGATTGTGAGGCGCCAGACGCGGCAATGACCGGACGTTCGGAGTCGGTGTTCAGCGAGTTCAGTGCCTGGATCGCGCCGATGAGGACCGCGAATGGGACCACCCCGGCTGTCAAATCTGGAAGCAGCATCAGGGCGATCCAGAAAATGTTGCCCGCCGCCGATGCGCTGGTCTTGATGATATCGATGCGGGCCAGCGCCTGCACGATCCAGACGATCAACACCAACGACGCCAGAGAAGCTGCGGCATAGGTAATGGCGCGTTTGAAGAGATATCGTTCGAGGAGCGTCATGAGACTCGCGCGTTACAAGGTGCCGCCCGATGGCATCACTCTTGGCCTTTTAGCGTCCGAGGCTGACCGGAAGCCGGACGATGCCCCTCCAATGACAGTAGCAGCTTGGCTAAAGAAGGGCGAAGGACTGTGGTTAACGTCGTGTAACGGCTGCGATCGCTCTTGCAAAGCCTATGGTCGGGACCATCATAGGGGCGAGCGATACAACCGCTGCTGCCGACCCGGTCCAGTCAGGACAATCTTCCAGGAGTTTTCATGGCCACTCTTCCAACGATCGAATTCGTCTCGCGCGATGCAACGCCCAAAGGCGTCATGGTTGTGCTGGCCGGGAAAGCGGGAGCGCTGGCCGATGGCATCGATGCCCGGGTGAAGGCGCTGGTGGAGAAGGCCGCGAAGGTCGCAAAATTTAAAGGTAAGTCGCTGGCCACGCTGGATCTTCTGGCGCCAGGCGAGGTGGCTGTCGATCGCCTGTTGGTCGTCGGCACCCATTCCGACAAGGCGCTGGTGGAAGAGGATTGGCTGAAGATTGGCGGGGTGATTGCCGCGAAGACCAAGGGCGCCGAAGCCGTCACCGTGCGCTGCGAACGGCCCGCTGGAGAATCTGTCAGCGCGGAGAACGCCGCGACCCTGGCGGTCGGCGCGACATTGCGATCCTACGATTTCGATCTCTACAAGACCAAGAAGCCGAAGAAAGACGAGGAGCCTGAGGAGTCCGACGTGGTGACGCGGATCGCGATCGCCGTCAAGAATCCGGACGCGGCCAGGGCCGCCTACCAGCTCGCAGAAGCCGTTGCCGCCGGTACGGTGCTCGCCCGCGATCTCGTCAACGAGCCGGCCAATACGCTCGGGCCGGTCGAGTTCGCCGATCGCATCGCGGCGCTTGGTGAACACGGACTCGAGGTCGAGATCCTGACCGAAAAGGAAATGCGCGATCTGAAGATGGATGCGCTTCTCGGCGTTGCGCAGGGCTCGCCCCGCCCGCCGCGATTGGCAATCATGCGCTGGAACGGCGGTCCCGAGGGCGAGGCGCCGATCGCCTTCGTAGGGAAGGGCGTCGTCTTCGACACCGGTGGCATTTCGATCAAGCCGTCCGCGTCGATGGAAGACATGAAGGGCGACATGGGCGGCGCGGCGGCAGTCGCCGGCCTGATGCGGGCACTCGCCGGCCGCAAGGCCAAGGTCAACGCGATCGGCATCGTCGGATTGGTGGAGAACGCCGTCGACGGCAACGCTCAGCGCCCAGGTGACATCGTCAAGGCGATGTCCGGTACCACGATCGAGGTCCTCAACACCGACGCCGAGGGACGCTTGGTGCTGGCCGACGCGCTTTGGTACTGTCAGGACCGGTTCAAGCCTAAGTTCATGATCGATCTCGCCACCCTGACCGGGGCGATCATCGTGGCGCTCGGCAATCATCATGCCGGGCTCTTCTCCAACAATGACGAACTCGCCGAGCGCCTGACGGCTGCCGGTAAGACGTCAGGCGAGAAGGTCTGGCGGCTGCCGCTCGCTCCCGAATATGACAAGATGATCGAAGGCAAATTCGCCGACATCAAGAATATCGGCGGCGGTCGTGCGGCCGGATCGGTCACCGCGGCGCAGTTCTTGCAGCGCTTCGTCAACGACGTTCCCTGGGCGCATCTCGACATCGCCGGTACCGCGATGGGGTCGCCGTCCAATGAATACAACCAGTCCTGGGCGTCGGGTTACGGTGTGCGTCTGCTTAACCAACTCGTCGCCGACCACTATCAGTCACACTAGGACGGGCCGGGCTTCATGACCGAGGTCCTGTTCTACCATCTGACGGAAAGTCGGCTCGAGGACGCCCTGCCGGGCCTTCTTGAGCGAAGCTTGGCCAAGGGCTGGCGCGTCGTCGTGCAATTTGCCAGCGAGGAGCGTCGCGACGCTCTCGACCATCATCTCTGGGTCTACAAGGACGAGAGCTTTCTGCCGCACGGCAGCGATGCCGACGGCTCCGGCGCGCTGCAGCCGATCTTGCTGACCGTCGAGGCGGGTCAGGAGGGTAACGATCCGCATGTGCGGTTCCTGGTCGAAGGCGCGGCGCCCGCCGCGCTCGAGCGCTATGTCCGCGCGGTCTATCTCTTCGATGGCCATGACGAGGACCAGATCGGCCGGGCGCGGGAGCGCTGGACGGTCGAGAAAGCCGCCGGCCACGACGTCACCTATTGGCAGCAGACCGATGGGGGCAGGTGGGTCAAGAAGGTGTAGCGTCCACCGCGTGACTGATACCGCTCGTGCGCTGCTTTGCGCTCGCCGCGCCTACTCTGCCGCCATTGCGGAATCATGCTCTTCGGTGAGTGCCAGCCAGTTTTCCTCGCAGCCAGCGAGCGTCTTCGCGGCATCCGACCGCTGCTTGTTGAGGGCGCTCGCCCGCGCCGGATCGCGCGTGTAGAGCGCCGGGTCGCCGAGCGACTCGTCGAGTCCCTCAAGGGTCTTCTGTAGCCGCGAGATCTGAATTTCCAGCTGGCTGATCTTCTGCTTGAGCGGCTTGAGCGATTCGCGCTTCTCGGCGGCGATACGGCGTTGGTCGATCTTGGACAAAGGGGCGGGTTCTGATGCCTGTGGATTGTCGCCCGGATCCTGCACGCCACTGCCCTTGGTCCCGCCGGACAGGACAAGCTTCTTGTAGTCCTCCAGATCGCCGTCGTACCGCGATACCGTGCCTTCGGCGACGATCCACAGCCGATCCATCGTCGCCTCGACCATGTGGCGGTCATGGCTGATCAGGATGACCGCGCCCGGATAATCGTTGAGGGCGCGCACCAGACTCTCGCGCGCCTCGATGTCGAGATGGTTGGTCGGCTCATCGAGAATGAGGAGGTTTGGCGCGTCGATCGTCGCCAGCCCCATCAAAAGCCGCGCCTTTTCGCCGCCCGAGAGCTTTTCGGCGGCCGTGTCCATCTTCTGGGTCGGCAAGCCCATGCGCGCGACCTTGGCACGGACCTTGGCTTCCGGCGCGTCCGGCATCAGGCGGCGCACGTGCTGGACCGCACTTTCCGCCGGCCGCAGATCGTCGATCTGGTGTTGGGCGAAAAAGGCTATCTTGAGCCCCGGCGCGCGGGTGACCGTGCCGGATTGCTCCCGCAGCCTCTCGGCCAGGAGTTTGGCGAAGGTCGATTTGCCGTTGCCGTTCTGACCCAAGAGGGCGATGCGGTCGTCGGTGTCGATCCGCAGGTCGAGCTTCGACAGGATCGGACGCCCGGGCTGATAGCCGACGGAGACGCCTTCCATACGGATGATCGGCGACGCTGCCGCCTTTTCGGGAGCGTCGAAGATGAAGGGCGTGACGTGCTCCTCGACGATCCCTTGCAGCGGCTGCATCCGCTCGAGTGCCTTCAGACGCGACTGTGCCTGCCGTGCCTTGGACGCCTTGGCCCGGAAGCGTTCGACGAAGGCTTCCATGTGATTGCGCTCGGCGGTCTGCTTGACGATCGCCTTTTGCAGCAACAGCAGCTTCTCGGCGCGCTGACGCTCGAACTGGTCGTAGTCGCCGCGATAGAAGACCAGCTTCTTCTGATCGAGATGAATGATCGAGTTGACGGCATTATTGAGGACGTCGCGATCATGGCTGATCACGATCACGGTATAGGGATAGCGGGCGACGAAATTCTCGAGCCACAGGGTGCCCTCGAGGTCGAGATAGTTGGTCGGCTCATCGAGCAGCAGCACATCGGGCCGCGAGAACAGCACCGCCGCGAGCGCGACACGCATTCGCCAGCCGCCGGAAAAGGACGAGGCGGGACGGGCCTGCGCGGCCATGTCGAAGCCCAGGCCGGACAGGATCGCCGAGGCGCGGGCTTCGGCCGAGTGGGCGTCGATGTCGGCGAGGCGTAAATGAATGTCGGCGATGCGGTGCGGGTCGCTTGCGGTCTCGGCTTCGTCGAGGAGGGCGAGGCGTTCCGTATCGGCCTTCAGGACGATCTCGATCAGCGACTCTTCCGTGCCCGGGGCCTCCTGAGCCACCTGGCCGAGGCGCATGTTCTTCGGATAGGACGCAGAGCCGGTTTCGGCCGCAAGATCGCCGGTGATGATGCGAAACAAGGTCGATTTGCCGGCGCCGTTGCGCCCGACCAAACCCGCCTTGGTGCCGCTCGGCAGCGTCAGGCTGGCATGATCGATGAGAAGGCGCCCGGCGACGCGCGCGGAAAGATCGGTTATCTGGAGCATGGGCGGCTTTTGCCACGGTATGCGGCAGTGCGAAAGGGGGGCGTCCGTTGAAGATCAGTAACGCCATGTGTAGAATGATGTCGGCTTTACACATCGGAGGTTGATCATGCGCACCAACATCGAGATCGACGATGAGCTGATGAAGGCCGCGATGGATGCCACCGGCCTGAGGACGAAACGCGAAACCGTCGAGGCGGGGTTGGCGTTTCTCGTCAAGCGTCGCAAGGCTTATGAAGATCTGATGGCGTTGCGTGGCAAGGTCACCTGGGAAGGCGATTTGGATGAGATGCGGCGCGACAAGTGATCCTCGTTGACACCTCGGCTTGGATCGACTTCTTCCAAGGCATCCGGACGTCATGGACCAAGGATGTTGCGCATGCGGCGCGCCTCGAAGATGTGGTCGTCGGAGACCTCATTCTGGTCGAACTTCTCCAAGGGGTTCGTCAAGAAAGCGGCCGCCGTCAGATGATCGAGGCGTTGTCCCAATATCGGCAGGAAAACCTCTGCGGCTTTGCGATTGCCGAGGCGGCAGCGGCGAATTATCGATTGCTCCGGTCGCGGGGAATCACCGTCCGCGGCACTATCGACGTGGTCATCGCCACCTGGTGCCTCGAGAACGACACCGCCATTATTCATAACGATCGCGATCTTGCGGCGATGGAAGGGTTGCTCGGCTTGCGTGCCTATAGGTGAGTCGGAGCAGCCGCAATGCGGCAGGGAGGTCATGGCGTCCGCTTAACCACGGCGGTCGGTCGAGGCGTCGATGAGTGCGCGAGGCTTCAGTCCATGCCTTGCCCGTCCTCGGGCCGGCGGGTATAGGTCGCCCACATTTTTCCCGAACCATTCCGAAAGAAGGACCACGCCATGGCGGTCGAACGCACGTTCTCGATGATCAAACCCGATGCCACCCGTCGCAACCTCACGGGCGCCATCACCAAGATGCTGGAGGAGGCCGGTCTGACGGTCGTCGCGTCCAAGCGGGTCTGGATGAGCCGCCGCGAAGCCGAGGGCTTCTACGCGGTCCACAAGGAGCGGCCGTTCTTCGGCGAACTCGTCGAGTCGATGTCGTCGGGTCCGACGATCGTGCAGGTTCTCCAGGGCGAGAACGCCATCGCGCGCAATCGCGAAATCATGGGCGCGACCAACCCGGCCGACGCCGCCGTGGGCACCATCCGCAAGGCGCACGCCCAGTCGATCGGCGAGAACTCCGTGCATGGATCGGATGCGCCAGAGACCGCGCAGCAAGAAATCGCCTACTGGTTCTCCGAGACCGAGATCGTCGGCTAAGGCTATCAGTCTGAATGCGGCCCTCGATAAAGGGGTTTGGAGGGAGGCCACGTGCCTCCCTTTTTTGTATTCGACGACGATGGCGGCGATCGTGCGAGCCGTCGAACGCGGCAATCGATCCTTGCGTCAGAGCCGGTGCCAGCGATCGGCGGCGCTGTCGTCGGTGTCCTTCGCCTCAACCCAGCCGCCCGTCGCACCGTCCTTCAGATGCTCCCGCTTCCAGAATGGCGCCTGCGTCTTGAGGAAGTCCATCAGATAGGAGGCCGCCTCGAAGGCCGCCTGGCGGTGCTCCGAGGCACAGGCGACAAAGACGATCTCTTCGCCGGGCACGATCAGGCCGAAGCGATGGATGGCACGGCAGGAGAGGAGGGGCCAGCGAGAGATTGTCTCGCGCGCTATCCTCTCGATTTCGCGCTCGGCCATGCCCGGATAGTGTTCGAGCTCGAGGGCGCGGAGACGCCCGCCTTCGTCGCGGCAATAGCCGGAAAAGCTGGCGAGGCCGCCGACCGCGCCCTCGGCCGCGCCACCCGTCATGGCTGCGATCTCGGCGGTGATGTCGATGCGATCGGCCTGAATTCGCACCACCGGCGATATGCCGGAGGGATCGCTGACGGCCGATCGATCGGATTTCGCGGCCATGGTCAGCCGCCCGTCATCGGCGGAAATAGTGCAATCTCCCTGGCGCCGGCGATCGGCTCGGAATGATCGACATGCTCGTGGTCGATCGCGACGCGGATGATCTCGGGCGCCTGCAGCGCCATGTCGTAGGTCTCGCCACGGCCCTTCAGCCAATGCAGCAGATCCGCAACGGTGGTGATGCCGGCCGGCAGTTCCACCTCTTCCTCGGCGACGCCGATCCGCTCGCGGACCCATGCGAAATAAGCAAGTTTCATGGCCGTGGACCTCGTCAATCGTTCAGAAGAACAGATGGGTTTTCGCGCCGCCGCGATCCAGGGGCGTGACGATCAAACGTCGATGTGCCGAAGCCCGGCCCGGAAATAGTCATAGCCCGTATAGAGCGTGATGATTGCCGAAATCCACAACAGCCCGATCCCGATTTCCGTGGTGAAGCTGACGATCTTGTCGGCTGCGGGGCCGGCGAGAAGGAAGCCGATGGCGATCATCTGCATCGTCGTTTTCCATTTGGCGAGCCGGGTGACCGGGACGGATACTTTGAGTTCGGCCAGATATTCCCGGAGGCCAGAGACCAGAATCTCACGGCATAAAATCACGATCGCCGCCCAAAGGCTCCAGCCAACGATGGTATTCGCGGCCGCGAGTAGAAGCAGCGCTGCCGCGACCAGAAGCTTGTCGGCGATCGGGTCGAGCATGCGCCCGATCGTCGAGGTCTGCTGCCAGGCGCGCGCCAGATAGCCGTCGAAGAAGTCGGTGATGCTTGCGGCCACGAAGATGAACAGCGCCCACCACCGCGCCGCTTCCGAGGCGTTGAATTCGCCCTCCACAAAAAAGCAGGCGACGACCAGCGGCACGCAGACAATGCGTGCATAGGTGAGGATGTTGGGTAGGCTGAGGGCCTGAGATGCCATGAGATCGTCCGCTTCGGCTGTGCGCGACAGTACAAGCCTGCCCGCCGGCCTCGCGTCAACCGTCATCATCGCAACGAAACGTGACGATTGTCTCATCCCTGTTCGTGGAAATGGTCGTAGATCGACTTCGCCATCGTGGCGGAGACGCCCTCGACCTCCCGCAGGTCGCTCAAGGCCGCCCGTGAAACGGCCTTCGCCGTGCCGAAATGATGGAGCAGTGCACGCTTGCGGTTTGGCCCGATGCCGGCGATCTCGTCGAGCGGGTTCTTGACCAGCTCCTTCTTGCGGCGGGCGCGATGCGACCCGATGGCGAAACGGTGCGCCTCGTCGCGAAGCCGTTGCAAAAAATACAGAACCGGGTCGCGCGGTGGCAGTGAGAACGGCTCGCGGCCCTCGGTGACGAATCGCTCACGCCCGGCGTCACGGTCGACGCCCTTGGCGACGCCGATCGTGGTGACCTTGTCGGCGATGCCCAGCTCGGCGAGAATCCCGCGCACTGCGGAAATCTGACCCTTGCCGCCGTCGATCAGAACAAGGTCGGGCCAGGCCGGCATCGCTGTGTCGGACAGTGCGGCGTCATCCTCGTCTTCCTCGACGACGGGTTCAGGAGCCTGCGGGCCTTCTGCGTGCTCCTTGAGCAGCCGCGAGAACCGCCGCGTCATGACCTCTTTCATCATGCCGAAATCGTCACCCGGCGTGATGTCCGCGCCCTTGATGTTGAACTTGCGGTACTGATTCTTGGCAAACCCCTCCGGCCCGGCGACGATCATCGCGCCGACAGCGTTGGTGCCCATGATGTGGGAGTTGTCGTAGACCTCGATTCGTCGGGGCGGATGGGGCAGGGCAAAGGTTTCCCGCAAGCCCTTGAGCAGCCGCGCCTGGGACGAGGTTTCGGCCAGCCGACGCCCGAGCGCCTCGCGGGCGTTGGCGGCGGCATGGTTGACCAGATCCTTCTTCAGCCCGCGCGAGGGCACAGCGATCTCGACGCGCCGTTCGGCCCTGACGCTGAGGGCTTCCGCGAGCAGCGCTTCATCCTCGACTTGGATCGGCAGCAGGATCAGCCGCGGAGCCGGTTTGTCGTCATAAAATTGCGCCAGGAAGGCTCCCAGCACCTCGGCTGCCTCCAGCGAGGGGTCGGCCTTGGGAAAATAGGCCCGGTTGCCCCAGTTCTGGCCGGTGCGGAAGAAGAACACCTGGATCGAGGTAAGGCCGCCCTCCTGATGGATGGCGAAGACGTCCGCCTCCTCGATCCCGGCCGGATTGATGCCCTGATGGCTCTGGACGTGCGACAGCGCGGCAAGACGGTCGCGGTAGATGGCGGCGCGCTCGAAATCGAGGTCGTCCGACGCGTCCTGCATCGCGGCGGCCATGCCGTTCTTGATCTGGTTGGAGCGGCCGGACAGGAACGCCTTGGCCTCGTTCACGAGACCTCGATAATCGTCGATTCCGATCTCGCCGGTGCAGGGGGCCGAGCAGCGCTTGATCTGATGGAGCAGGCACGGGCGCGTCCGGCTCTCATAGACCGAATCGGTGCAGGTTCTGAGCAGGAAGGCCCGTTGCAGCGAGTTGATCGTGCGACCGACTGCGCCGGCCGAGGCGAAGGGGCCGAAATAGCTGCCTTTTCGCGAACGCCCGCCGCGATGCTTCATGATCGCTGGCGCTTCGTGGTCCTCGCTGACGAGGATATAGGGAAACGACTTGTCGTCCCGCATCAGGACGTTGAAGCGTGGTCTGAGGCGTTTGATCAGATTGGCTTCGAGCAGCAGCGCCTCGGTCTCGGTGCGCGTGGTGACGAATTCCATCTGCCGCGTTTCGCGGATCATGCGGGCGATGCGCTGGGTGTGACCGCCCATCCGCGTGTAACTCGTCACCCGCTTCTTCAAGGAGCGGGCCTTGCCGACGTAGAGAACCTCGCCGTCCTTGCCGAACATGCGGTAGACGCCGGATTGGTTGGGCAGGCGCTTTGCCAGCGCCGCGATCAGCTCAACCCCGACGAGATCACCGGCGACGAACTTGCCGGCATCGTCCCAGTCTATCGCCGCGATCAGCGAGGCGCCGATCGCGGCCGCTGTATCGGTCGCCGCGTTTCCCGTCTCGGGGACACGCTCGTCGTCGAAGTCTTCGGTTTCGGCGGTCATGTCATCCTGGGCCGGCCCACGCGGTTTAGCGCTCAGCCGGACTCTCTGGAAAATGCGTTGCGGACGCGATCGGCTCATGTCCGTCCATCTCTATCATCCGGCTTCTTATATGATTGCGCGAAAGAGGAAATTCACGGGGCTTTCAGTGGACAATTCGCCCGCCGGAATGAGCTGTCGGTAGGTTGATGACGTCCAAGTTGCAAATCGGCAACGACGATAAAAAATTCATCGATCGCCACACCATGGCCCGAGGCAGGTCCTGTTCGCCTCACACAACGCACCCCATCTACTGACGATGAATGCGATGTCATTTTGACGAGAGCGTTCCGGACCCGCTCGGCTCGATGAGAGCAGAATGTGGTCGGTTGAAGAGAGGAGAAGCCCAATGGTGACGCCGCTTCGACATTTGATGGTGAGCTTGACCGTCGCACTGCTGGCAACGTCGGCCCATGCGGCTGATGCGGTCTTCGACAGCCCGCAGCCACCCGTTCCGGCCCCGCTCGCCCCGTCCGTTCCGATTCACTTATGGTCTGGCCCGTATGCGGGCGCTTTCGTCGGCTACAACACGTCCAATTTCGATCAGTCCGGCGGAGCCACGTTTGACGGCGACGGCTTCGTCGGAGGTGTCTACACCGGCTACAATCTACAGACCGATCGCATCGTTTACGGGATCGAGGCCGATATCGGCGGCTCGGGTGTGGACGGCCGCGGCTTTAATGGTGCTGTCGGAGCGCCGATCGACGCTGAAACGAATATTTTTGGATCGCTGCGGGCGCGGGCCGGTGTTGCGGTCGACCCGTTCCTCGTCTTCGCGACCGGCGGCGTCGCCGCGTCTCGCAACGAGTTGTCCCTGGGCGGAGCATCCGACAGCCAGACCAGCATCGGCTATACGCTCGGCGCCGGGATCGAGGCCAAGATTTCCGACAGCGTCACGTCGCGGCTCGAATATCGCTATTCCGATTTCGGCAGCGAGACCTACGACCTTGGCAATACCAGCATCTCGTCGGGCTTCGACGAGCACTCGATCCGCGCCGGCATCGCGCTGAAATTCTGATGCCGGCCGGACCGTCGGGCGCCCTGGCGTCTGACCCTTACGCCGCGCGGGGCTGCAATTCGTCGTAGTCCGGGAAGCTCTCGGGGAATTGCTTGAGCCATTGCGCGAGCTTCGGCCGCTCGCTCTCGATTTTCCCGGCAAAGCGGAATGCCATCCAGCCGAGCAGGCCCGCCAGCGCGAAATGAGCGGTCGTCGGCTCGTCGGAGAGTTCGTCGATATGGTCTTCGAGGAACGCCAGGCCGCGATCGGCCTTGCGCATCTGTTTCTCGACCCAAGCCTGATGGCGCTTTTCCTCCGGCCGGTAACGCACTTCGTAGACAGTGAGAATCAGCGCGTCGCCGACCCCGTCGGCGGCGGCCTCGAAGGTCTTGACCGACCGCCAGGCGTCGAGTTCTTGCGGGACGAGCTGGTTGCCGCTCATCCGGTCGAACAAATCGCAGATGACGCGGCTGTCGTAGACCGAGGTGCCGTCGTCGAGGACCAGCACGGGGATCTTGCCGAGCGGATTGGCGGAGGTGAGTTCGACCGGCTCGGCCGACGTGTCGACCGCGACGCTTTCGATCTCGATCCCGCAATGGCGCGCGGCCATCCGGGCCTTGGCCGCGAACGGCGAGGCGGGGGAATAATAAAGACGCATGGTGATGGATCGACCTTATTTCGTGACATAGCCGGGACTGGTGCGTCCCGCCGCCGGGAACCGGCGAAGCGACTGGCAATCGGCGCCATAGATATGCCACTCGTCAAGTCCCAGCACGCAGCCCTCGGCCCGCCAGGATTTGACCGGCGAGAACCTGCCAAGATGGCCGCCCGCCGCGGCAAAGCCCATCGGGTGTTCGATGACGTAGTAGACGGTTCGGTGTTTGCCGTCGGAAATCAACGCCGTCGCCCGGCAGTAGCGGCGCTCGATCGGACTGCTGGGCAGTGGTTCGTCCAGCCGCTGGGGGAAATAGCCGGTCTCGATCATGCCGCTGAATTCGAGGATTTCGAGCTTGGTTTCGAGCATGCGTGGGGCGCCATATTCGAACTGGTCTTCGACCTCGGCCAGCACGTCAGCGTCGTCGCAGGCCGGAACATTGGCACTCGCGACGGCGGGCGCCTGCAAGCGTTGCATGTCCGCGGCGGTCGTCGGGCCGGCCGTCGCCAAGCTGGCGAGGGACGCGGAGAGAAGAGCAGTAAGGAGACGGCGCATGATGGGAACTCGCTGCGATAGGACTGATCCTGTCGACAAATAGCATGAAACGGCCCAGGCGCCGTCAGGGCTTGGCGGGAGGAGGCGCAAAAACCTCATATGTTGCGCCGGGGTCGCGCCCCAGCACCGGCAGCAGGGCTTTCATGATCGCTTCGGCTTCCTCGGCGAACACGAAGGGTGGGTTGATCACCGCCATCCCGGTGCCGACGAAGCGCTGGTCCGCCGAATAGGGCGCGCGGAAGAAGTCCGCCACCACCATGTCGGCGATACCGAGCGCGCGCAGCCCGTCATGCAGCGCCTCGACGGTCTCCCGGTGTTTCAGCGGATACCAAAGCGCATAGATCCCGCCAGGCCAGCGGCGCAGCGCCTTGCCGAGAGCCAGGACGATATCCTCCACCTCGCTCGGCTTTTCGAAGGGCGGGTCGATCAGAACGAGTCCGCGCTTTTCCTTCGGCGGCACGTGCGAGCCAAGCGCGAGCCAGCCGTCGAGTTCGATCGCCTTGGTCTGGATGTCGCCGACGAAGACTGCTTTCAATACCGTCGCCTCCTCGGGATGAAGCTCGTAGGCGGACAAACGATCCTTTGGGCGCAAGAGGCGTCGCGCGATCAACGGCGAGCCAGGATAACGTTCCTGTTCCAAGTCCGGCTGCAACGCGGTGAAATAAGGCTCGAAGAGCGGGTTTGTCGTCAATTCGGCGGCAGCGCGCAGGCGGCCAATGCCCTCGGCATGCTCGCCGGTTCGAACCGCTTCGTTGGCGGATAGGGCGTAAAGACCGCGTCCGGCGTGGGTGTCGAAGACGCGAAACGGTTTGTCCTTGCGCTTCAGGTATTCGATCAGCCGGCTCATCAGCACATGCTTCACGACGTCCGCGAAGTTTCCCGCGTGATAGGCATGACGGTAGTTCATCCTGCTGCCGTTCTCTTGCGCTGCAGGGGGCCACATGGCCGTACCCCCTTAGGGTTCAGGGGGCACGCCAGCGCCTGAACAGGAGCTTTCGCGGCGAACGCTGCGTTCATAGCCCTTACCGCGCTGCGGCAAAGTCCCATCTTGGGCTGCGACATGACGCCCATCTTCGCCCGTCTTGGCATTCACGAAAGGACACCGCAATGGTTCAGTCGAAACTGTTTCAGCCCGTCGATCTCGGCCCGATAAAGCTCGCCAACCGCGTCGTCATGGCGCCGTTGACCCGCAGCCGCGCCAATGAAGCAGGCGTGCCGAACGACCTTCACGTGGAATATTATCGCCAGCGCGCGAGCGCCGGGCTGATCATTGCCGAGGCGACGAACATTTCGCCCGAAGGACGTGGCTATGCCTGGACGCCGGGCATTTTTTCCGACGCGCAGGTCGCGGCCTGGAAGAAGGTGACGGATGCCGTCCATGCAGAGGGCGGCAAGATGGTCCTGCAGCTCTGGCATGTCGGGCGGGTTTCGCATCCCGATTTGCAGCCGGGCGGCGCGCTCCCCGTCGCCCCGTCGGCGATCAAACCGCAGATGCAGGCCTTTACCGCCAATGGCCTCAAGGACGCAGAGACCCCGCGGGCGCTTGACCGGGACGAACTGCCGCGCATCGTCGCCGACTATGTGAAGGCGGCGGAAAACGCTAAGGCGGCGAGCTTCGACGGCGTCGAGATCCACTCGGCCAATGGCTATCTGCTCGACCAGTTCCTGCGCGACGGCGCCAACCAGCGGACCGACGATTACGGCGGCTCGATCGAAAACCGCATGCGCTTCCCGCTGGAAGTCGTCGACGCCGTGGTCAAGGTCTGGGGCGCCGACCGGGTCGGCATCCGCATCTCGCCGGTGAGCCCGGCCAACGATCTTCGCGACAGCGATCCGGAGCCGCTGTTCACCCGCTATGTCGAGGAATTGTCGAAGCGTAAGCTCGTCTATCTCCATGTCATCGAGGGCGCGACGCGGACCGAGCGCGATCCGCACGCCTTCAAGGCATGGACGCTGAAGGACCATTTCGACGGTCTCTACATGGGCAACAACCGCTACGACCGCGAGCTCGCCATCGAGCGTATCGAGGCGGATGAGGCCGATCTCATCTGCTTCGGCCGGCCCTTCATCTCCAATCCGGATCTGGTCGCGCGGCTCGAAATCGGCGCGCCGCTGGCCGAGTGGAACGAGGCCACCTTCTATGGCGGCGCCAGGGAGGGCTACCTGGACTATCCCGCGCTGAGCGATGAAGAACGCGCCCGCTACGCCGAGGCCGCCTGATCGGGCGACGGCGAAATCCGCATGACGAGGGTCGGAACGCGCGTTCCGGCCCTTTTTCTTGCCCGGTGCGCAAATCAGCACCGGCGGCTTCGACCGCCCCACGAATGGATGCGATCGCCAAAATGAATTTTGGCGGGCCGGCCGACTGCGGTATGGATCAGGCATGAACAAGCCGCTCCCCGTCGCCATCGGGCACTCAGCCTGCCCGCATGACTGCCCGTCCACCTGCGCTCTCGACGTCGAGGTGCTCGATAGCCGCACGATCGGCCGCGTGCGTGGTGCGGCGGCGAACGACTACACGGCCGGGGTGATCTGCGCCAAGGTCGCCCGCTACGCCGAGCGCATCCATCACAAGGACCGGCTGTTGAAGCCGCTGCAGCGGGTCGGCGCGAAAGGCGAGGGCGGTTGGCGCGAGATCGGCTGGGACGACGCGCTCGATCTGGCTGCCGAGGAATTTATCAAGGCCGAAGCCAGGCACGGGTCCGAGACGGTCTGGCCCTATCAGTATGCCGGGACGATGGGCCTGGTGCAGCGCGACGGCATCCACCGGCTGCGCCATGCCAAGAGCTATTCCGGCCAGTTCGACACGATCTGCACCAACATGGCCTGGACCGGCTGGTTCGTCGGTGCCGGCGCCATGCGCGGCGCCGACCCGCGCGAGATGGCCAAGTCCGACTGCGTGATCATCTGGGGCACCAACGCGGTGGCGACGCAGGTCAATGTGATGACCCACGCGGCCAAAGCGCGCAAGGAGCGCGGAGCCAAGATCGTCGTCATCGACGTCTACGACAACGCCACGATGAAGCAGGCCGATCTGGCGCTGAAGCTCAGGCCAGGTACCGACGGCGCGCTGGCCTGCGCGCTGATGCACATCGCCTTTCGCGATGGGACGGCGGACCGCGATTATCTCGCCCGCTTCACCGACGACCCGGCCGGACTGGAAGCGCATCTGGCGACCCGCACGCCGCAATGGGCGGCGGCGATCACGGGGCTCGACGTCGAGGAGATCGAGGCCTTCGCGGCGCTGATCGGCCGCACGCAGCGCAGCTATTTCCGCCTCGGCTACGGCTTTACCCGCCAGCGCAACGGCGCGGTGGCGATGCATGCGGCGATGTCGATTCCCGCCGTCTACGGCCATTGGCGCTATGAAGGCGGCGGCGCCTTCCACTCGAACTCGGACATCTTCGGGCTCGACAAGAGCGAGATCATGGGCACCGCCTATCGCGACCCGGCGATCCGCTTTATCGACCAGTGCCGGATCGGTGCGGCGCTGACCGGCGATGCCGAGGCGCTGTCCGGCGGGCCGCCTGTCACCGCGATGCTGATCCAGAACACCAACCCGGCCAATGTCTGCCCGGAGCAGCGACTGGTGCGACGGGGTTTCGCGCGGGACGACCTGTTCACCTGCGTCCACGAGCAGTTCATGACCGACACGGCCAAGCTCGCCGACCTGGTGCTGCCGGCGACGATGTTCCTGGAGCACGACGACATCTATCGGGGCGGCGGCCAGAACCACATTGTCCTGGGGCCGAAGCTGGTCGAGCCGCCGCAAACCGTGCGGACAAACCATTTCGTCTTCGAGGAACTGGCCAAACGCCTCGGCGTCGCCGACCGGCCGGGTTTCGGCCTCAGCGAACGCCAGCTCATCGACAACATGGTGAAGGCCGCCGGCCACACCGAGGGTTACGACGGGCTGAAACGCGGCCGTTGGATCGACTGTCAGCCGCCCTTCGAGGAGGCGCATTTCCTGAACGGTTTCGCCTGGCCGGGCGGCAAGTTCCGGTTCAAGCCCGACTGGACCGGCGGCCATGCGCCGAACCGGCCGCCTGACAGTCTGGGGCCGCAGGGTCCGGTCGCGGCTCTGCCGGTGTTTCCCGATCATGCCGAGTTGATCGAGGCAGCCGACGCGTCGCATCCTTACCGGCTCGCGACATCACCGGCGCGGCAGTTCCTCAATTCGACCTTCGCCGAGACGACCGGTTCGCGCTCGCGGGAAGGGGCGCCCGAGCTGATGATTCATCCCGAAGACGCGGCGCGTGAGGGGTTGGTCGCGGGCGATATCGTGACGATCGGCAATGTGCGAGGTGAAGTCCGGCTGGCGCTGACCATCACCGAGACCGTCAAGCCCGGCGTTCTCGTTCATGAGGGGATCTGGGCGAATACCGATTTCCTCGACGAGGAGGGGATCAACACGCTCACCGGTGCCGATCCGGTGGCGCCCTTCGGCGGCGCGGCGTTTCATGACAATCGGGTGTGGTTGAAAACCAGCGCGTAAAGGGTGATCTTATGCCGCTTGCGACGGGAAAAGGGTCTTAAAACCAATGCGTCAGTCGCCCGATGGTCATATCACTCTCGATCCGAACATCCGCGGCGGTCGGCCGACCATCCGCAGCACCCGCATTACGGTCGCTGATGTCCTTGGCTGGCTATCGTCCGGTATGAGCAATGGTGAAATTCTGGCTGATTTCCCCGAATTGACTGAGGCTGATATCCGCGCGGCCTTGAGCTATGCCGCTGATGGGAGCGCCATACGATCACGGCGGCAGAGTAAAGCTGTTTTTCGACCAGAATCTCAGCTTCAAACTCTGCGATCGTCTCGCCGATCTTTATCCGGGAACCACCCAGGCTCGCCTCGTCGGGTTTGACAGGGCAACGGACCGCGAAATCTGGCGCTTTGCGGCGGAAAACGGTTTCGGTCTGGTTTCGCAGGATTCAGATTTGCGGAAATGGTCGCATTTCGTGGTCCGCCGCCGAAGCTCGTCTGGCTGCGCGGTGGAAATCAGCCAACGGCAACCGTGGAGCAAAAGCTGCGTCGGCACTGCGCGCAAATCATTGCTGCTCTGGAAACAGAAGCCCTCGCCTCCATCGAAATTTACTGACAGCATCCGATTTGACCACCACAACGCTTCACCCTGCGGCGCAGAGTTCCACGATAATCGGGTGTGGTTGCGGGCATCTTGAAGGCGATCAAAGCATCACGAGACGGCTGGCGAAGTTGGCCTGATCGACCGCGCCGGCCATGATGCCTGAGCGCTCCGCCGTCTCCAGGCCCGGCGCGTCGGCGTGGTTGGCAATGACGCCGACGATCTGGCCCGGATAGGTCGGATCCATCGACGCGGCGGCTAGCGCGCTCATATTGGTGCCGCGTCCGGAGATCAGGATCGCGATCCTCTGCCGGCGGACCGCGTTCATGGTAGCGGCAACGCGCCGTTGAAGGTTATCGCCGCGTCCTTGCGGGGCAGGATGCGTCAGAGCGGCACGACGGTTTCGCCGGCCTTTTGCAGGATCGTGCCGACCATAAGGTCGGGCACGACCTGTCCGCTGTCCGGCCGCGCCTAGGCGAGCCAGCCAAACGCTCTCTCGACGGCGCCGATGGCTTAGCCCCCGGCGCCGGTGGCGAGCGCGATGGCGCGGGCGCCGGCACCCTCGCCAACTCCAGCTTTCCACTCGGCGATCACCGTCTCGGCCGCCTGCTCGAGCCGGGTGAGTTCATCTTCCGGCGGTTCGACCACCTCGGTTCCTGCCTCGATGATCGTCGGCCAGTATTCCTCGGGATAGATCTTGTCGTTCGCGTGGGCGGCGCCGTTCTCGTCGAGCCAAGCCGCCGCTTCCTCGACGGCCGCCTTCACGGTTTTGTCCATAACCTCCCATTTGCGGCGATCGACGAAGAGGGCGATGCCGTAGCCGTTGATCGGGAGCTTGTAGACAATGTCGAGCAGCGGCTCCAACGAGCGTCCGATGACGGTGGAGGGATTGACCACAGCGGCATCGACGGTGCGGCGCTGCAAGGCGAGGTAGAGCTCGGAAGACGGGATGCGCACCGCGGCCGCGCCGAAGCTCTCGATCACCTTGGTGGCCTCGTAGCTCACCACGCTCACCTTCTTGCCCTTGAGGTCGTCGATCGAGCGTATCGGCGCATCCTTGGTCGACCAGATGTATTCGGGTTCGAGGATGTTACCCATCATCGAGACCATGTAGAGGTCATCCTTGGCGAGTTCTTCGTTGATGAGCTCGAACAGCGGGCTGCCTTTGGCGAGCCGGCTGGGATTGGCGTAAAGTTCGCCCGCCACGCTCGGCAGGCCCACCGCCCCGAGGATCGGAATAGAGCGGTTGATATAGCTCGTGGTGTGGAACATGAAGTCGATCGATCCCGCGCGCAGCGCCGGAAGCTGCTCGTCCGCCTTCACCAACCTGCCGCTGTCGTAGTATTCCACGTCGACCGCGTCGCTGGCGTTCAGGCGCTCGACGAAGCCGTTCGGGCCGTAGGAAAGGGCCCGGTAGCTCTGAGGAATGTAGTAGACGCCGGTCATGGTCGTCCCGGCACGGGCCGGCCGACTGGTGAAGCCGACAACCGCCGCCCCACCGAAGGCTGCAGCAGTCATCAGGAAGTTGCGGCGGTTCTGAATCATTCTGTAACCCCACGATGGTTTCGGTCTTCGGATCGGTTTTGGCGGCTGCGCCGCCGCGCTCGGCACAGAGCGCGGTCACTGTTCAGGTCTCAGCACCGTCTCTCCGACCAGCGTCATGCCAGATTGCATACAATGACGGTGCAGACTCGATGCTCTCGCTGCATAGAGATCGTATATTCGCGCTTTTCGCAAGCCCTGACATCGAGTATGTATACAATTGACAATGGTGAACAGTAAGCGAGAATCTCGCCGAGACGTCTATGCCCGAATCCGTCAGATGATTCTGGCCGGCGAGATCGCGATGGGAGACCGCCTCGTCGAGGCGCGCCTGGCTCAGAGGCTGGAGATGTCGCGGACGCCGCTGCTTGACCGACTCGAGGACTTCGACGCATTCAGCCGGGCCGTCGGCATCGAGGAGGTCTGAGAGTTCGAGAAACGCCACGCCAAGGAGGCCGAATCGGGATGAGCGAGCTTGCCGAGAACTACACGGGAGTCTTTGACGGCAGCATCGGGTTCGGTCGGCGGCCGGTGCTGGTCGTCATCGACTTCATGCGGGCCTATACCGAGGAGGGTTCCCCCTTCTTCGCCCAGGGCGTGGTCGAGGCCGTGGCCGCAAGCGTCGAACTTCTCACCGCGGCGCGGCGTTCGGGGATCCCCGTCATCCATACCCGGATCGAGTTCCACCCGTCCGGCATGGATGGTGGCCTGTTTGTGCGCAAGGTGCCGGCCTTGCGCACGCTCGTGGCCGGCGAGCCGCTCGGCGAATTCGATCCACAGGTCGCGCCGTGCGAGGACGAGTTGGTGATCGTGAAGAACTACGCCAGCGCGTTCTTCGGCACCTCGCTGCAGCCGACGCTTTCGGCCCAGGGGGTCGACACGATCGTGCTCGCCGGCTGCTCGACCAGCGGCTGCATCCGCGCCACCGCGATCGACGGCATGCAGCACGGCTTCCGGGTCATCGTGCCGCGCGAATGCGTTGGCGACCGGCACAGCGCCCCGCACGAGGCCAACCTGTTTGACATCAACGCGAAATACGGCGACGTGACGGAACGCGACATCGTCATCGCTCGTCTCGGCAGCCTTGAGGGCGCGAATGTTGACAGCAACTTCAGGTTTGACCCGCCTTGAAATCCGCTGCTTGTCACCGAACGAAGGCGGATCGACTTCGTGGGCTGCCCGCCCGCCCCCGCACCGCCGAATCTGAAACAGAATTCCCAATCCCGTTTCAATCCCTCCGGGCGTCCGGAGACACGAGGATATGCGGCGGGTTGGCCGTGTTGTCCTCCGCCGATTTCCGCGAGCCCTTCGTGATTGCCCGGCCGTTCGACATGCGCACGGTGCCGTCGAGCACCAGCTTCAGCGCATGCGGATAAAGCCGGTGCTCGGCCCGCAACAGTCGCGCCCCCAGCGTCTCGGCGGTGTCGTCCGGCTCGATCGCGATCGCCGCCTGGGCGATGATCGGCCCCTCGTCCATGCGCTCGGTGACGAAATGGACCGTGCAGCCGTGGATTCGCATTCCCGTCGCCAGCGCCCGCCTATGGGAGTCCAGACCGGGAAACAGCGGCAGCAGCGACGGATGGATGTTGATCAGGCGCCCGCTGTAGCGCCGCACGAAGCCTTCCGACAAAATTCGCATGTAGCCCGCGAGGCAGACGACGTCCGGCTTCAGGTCGTCCAGCGCCTTGAGGACCGCAGCCTCGTGCTTGGCGCGATCGGCGAAGGCGCTCTGTTCGATGGCGATGGCCGTAATTCCCGAGCGCTCCGCCGTCTCCAGGCCCGGCGCGTCGGCGTGGTTGGCAATGACGCCGACGATCTGGCCCGGATAGGTCGGATCCATCGAGGCGGCGGCTAGCGCGCTCATATTGGTGCCGCGTCCGGAGATCAGGATCGCGATCCTCTGCCGGCGGACCGCGTTCATGGTAGCGGCAACGCGCCGTTGAAGGTCACCGCCGCGTCCTTGCGCGGCAGGATGCGGCCGAGCGGAACGACGGTTTCGCCCGCTTTCTGCAGGATCGCGCTGACCGTCGCCGCGTCGGCCTCGGACACGACGACGATCATGCCGATTCCGCAATTGAAGGTGCGCAGCATTTCCGATTCCGCAATGCCGCCTTCCTTGGAGAGCCATCCGAACACCGGCGGCACCGGAACCGCGAACAGGTCGATGTCGGCCCTCAGCGTGTCCGGCAGAACTCGTGGGATGTTTTCGACGAAACCGCCGCCGGTAATATGCGCCAGCGCCTTGATGCCGTTCGTCTCGGCGAAGGCCGAAAGCAGCGCTTTGACATAGATGCGGGTCGGCTCGATCAGGGCTTCGCCCAGCGTTCGATCGCCGTCGAAGGGAGCCGGGTCGCCATAGCGCGCGCCGGACCGCTCGACGATGCGCCGAACCAGCGAATAGCCATTCGAGTGAACCCCGGAGGACACGAGCCCGAGGATCATGTCACCAGCTTCGATCGTACCGGCCGGGAGCAGGCGGCCGCGCTCGACCGCGCCGACGGCAAAGCCGGCCAGATCGTAGTCCTTGTCGGCATAAAGGCCCGGCATCTCGGCGGTTTCGCCGCCGATCAGCGCGCATCCGGCCTGGCGGCAGCCGCTCGCGATGCCTTTGACGATGGCCTCGCCCTCGGACGGGTTGAGCCGCCCTGTGGCATAATAGTCGAGGAAGAACAGCGGCTCGGCGCCCTGGACCACGAGATCGTTGACGCACATGGCCACGAGATCGATGCCGATCGTCTCGTGCAGGCCGGTCTCGATGGCGATTCTGAGCTTCGTGCCGACGCCGTCATTCGCCGCGACCAGCAGCGGGTCGTCGAAGCCGGCCGCCTTGAGGTCGAAGAGGCCGCCAAAGCCGCCGATTTCGCCGTCGGCGCCGCGGCGCCGCGTCGAGCGCACATGCGGCTTGATCCGCTGCACGAGCTCGTTGCCGGCGTCGATATCGACGCCCGCGTCCCGGTAAGTCAGAGAGTTGCTCGTTTCGGTCATGGTCCCCACCCGTTTCCGCCGAGTTGACATGATCACGGCCTGTGAGCAAGACCCGATGCCATGGCGCGAGGAATTGTCACGATGTATCGGTGGGCGAGCGAGCGGTTTTCTGCAACGACTGGTGCGGCCGCATGACCGTCCCGAATTTCATCTCGATCGCCCGGCTTCTCGGCGTCCCGATACTGGTCTGGGCATTGATCGACGGCGATTGGCAGCTTGCCTTTCTGATCTTCATTCTCGCGGGCATCTCGGATGCCGTCGACGGGGCGATCGCGCGCCACTTCGATCAGCAGTCCACCCTCGGCCTTTACCTCGATCCGCTCGCCGACAAGGCTTTGCTGATTTCGGTTTTCGTCGGCCTCAGCCTGCTCGACCACCTGCCGGCCTGGTTGGCGGTGGCGGTGGTCAGCCGCGACCTTCTCATCATCGCCGCTGTGCTTCTGTCCTACGTCATGGGGCAGCCGATAACGGTTCGTCCCCTGCTGGTCTCCAAAATGACCACCCTGGCGCAACTCATGTTAGCGGCGGTGGCTCTTGCGGAGCCGGCTTTCGGCCTCCAGCTTAACCTGCTCATTGCCGTTCTCGTCGGCATCACAGCGCTCTTGACCGGACTGTCGGCCGCCGCCTATCTCGTTGATTGGCTTCGGCACATGGCCTCCGAGGGGCATCCCGGGCGTGAGGAAGGTGATCCGACATGAACGACCGAAGTGCGCTGATCCGCCGACAGGTGTTCTTCTGGAGCTCAGCTGCGGTTCTGGCCGTATTGCTGCTATGGCTGTTTTCCGGGATTCTGCTGCCCTTCGTCCTCGGTATGGTGATCGCCTATTTCCTCGATCCCGTCGCGGACTGGTTCGAGCGCCACGGCTTTTCGCGGGTGGCGGCGACGGTCGTCATCCTTGTTCTGTTTGCGGCGACCTTCATTGCCGCCGTGCTGATTCTCGTGCCGGTTATCGGCAGTCAGATTGCCAGTTTCGCAGAGCGCGTTCCGGATTATCTCGATCGGTTGCAGGGCTTGGCCACCGCAGCGCGAAGCGGGCCGCTGGCGTTTCTATTCTCGGGAGAAGAGAGCAATCTGAAGCAGGATTTTGCCAAGATCGTCAATGAGGGAACCGGGTTCATCACCTCCTTCCTCGGCTCTGTCTGGACCTCGTCGCTGGCTGTGGTCAATTTCGTGGCATTGTTCGTGGTGACGCCGGTCGTCGCCTTCTATCTCCTGCTCGACTGGGATCGGATGATCGCGAAGGTCGATTCCTGGATCCCGCGCCAGCACACCACGACCGTTCGGCATCTGGCGCACGACATCGACCGTTCGGTGGCCGGCTTCCTTCGTGGCCAAGGCAGCGTCAGCCTGATCCTCGGCACCTTCTATGCCGTCGGACTGACGCTCACCGGGCTCAATTTCGGGTTGCTGATCGGCCTGTTCGCGGGGCTGATCTCGTTCATCCCCTATATCGGCTCGACCGTCGGCCTTGTGCTCGCCGTCGGCGTGGCGCTGGTGCAGTTCTGGCCGGACTGGATCTGGATCGTCGCCGTCGCGACGATTTTCTTCGTCGGACAGTTTTTCGAGGGCAACATCCTGCAGCCGAAACTGGTCGGGGCCTCGGTCGGCTTGCATCCGGTCTGGCTGATGTTCGCGCTGTTCGCCTTCGGCGCCCTGTTTGGTTTCGTCGGTCTCTTGATCGCCGTCCCCGCCGCGGCAGCGGTTGGCGTTCTGGCCCGCTTTGCAATTACGCAATATTTACAAAGCGAGATGTATTATGGCCCGCCGTCGCCCCCGGAGAATGCCACTGGCGTGACGGTCGAGGAATCTCCGGCTCCGAAGGTGATTAGCGCCGAACCTCGCTCGGGCGCCGGCGAATAGGGCAAGGCCGCCATGCCGTCGCAACTCCCTCTCGATCTTCCCCACGCCGCCTCGCACGCCCGTGAGGATCTCATCGTCTCGGCGTCGAACCGGGTCGCCGTCGAGGCTGTCGACACCTGGCCGCATTGGCGGCATTCGGTGCTGGTGATCGTGGGACCGCCCGGAGCGGGCAAGACGCACCTTGCCAATGTATGGGCGGAGCGGGCCGGGGCGCTGACCGCCGAGGCCGGCGCTATGGCCGCCCATCTCGACCAGTCGGGATTTCGCATCGTCGTCGACGATCTCGATCGCTCGCACTTGTCGGAAACCGACCTGTTCGGCCTCGTCAACGCCGCGCGGCTGGGAGCCGGGAGCGTGCTTGCGACAAGCCGGACGCCACCGGCGGGAATGGCATTCACGCTCAGCGATCTTCGTTCGCGCCTTTGCGCCGCGACGATCGCCGAGCTGGGAGCCCCCGACGACGACCTTTTGGCCGGCGTCCTGGTCAAACTTTTCGCCGACCGCCAGCTCGACATAGCGCCGCGGATGGTCCGCTATCTGGCCGAGCGAATGGAGCGCTCGCTCGATTCAGCCCGCCGCGTCGTCGCCGCCGTCGATCGCGAGGCGTTGGCTTCCAAGGAGCGCATAAGCACGCGCCTTCTCAAGCGGGTGCTTGACCGCGAGAGCGAAGCGGTGCGTCATCAGGCGGTCGTGCCGGCCCGCTACCCGGGCGCGACGGAGGACTGATCATGGATACAGCATCACCGGCGCCCCGGGCCAAATCGAGGAAATCCCGCACGCGCAAGCCTATGGCTGGCGCGGCAACAGGGCGGCAGGAAACGGCTGCTGAGGTTCCGGCCGACACGCCGGCGAGCGTCGACAACGCCGCGGCATCGGCGGTCCCGGAGCGGGATGCGTCCGCGACCACGCCGATCCTGTCGGAGGCTTCGGTCATCCTGGAAACACCACCGGCGGAGGTGGAGGCGGCGGCGAACAACGACCGGCCGGCCGACAGCGAGTTGCCGGCGGACCGTTTCATCAATCGGGAGATTTCGTGGCTTCAGTTCAACCGCCGCGTGCTCGAGGAATCGCAGAACTCCTCGCATCCCTTGCTCGAGCGCATTCGCTTCCTGTCGATCTCGGCTGACAATCTCGACGAATTCTTCATGGTCCGGGTGGCCGGTCTCGCCGGTCAGGTGCGCGAGAAAATCACCGTCCGCAGCATCGACGGCCTGACGCCGCAGGAACAGCTCGACCGGATTCTCGATGATGTGGGGCATCTGCAGGGGGAACAACAGGCATCGCTGGCCGAACTCGTCAAGGAACTGCGGCAGGAGCGCATCCAGATCGTCGGCGCTGGCGATCTCAAGCGCGACGACCGGGCCTGGCTGGAGAAGCATTTCGACGAGACGATCTTCCCGGTCCTGACGCCGCTGTCGGTCGACCCGGCGCATCCGTTTCCATTCATTCCCAATCTGGGCTTCTCGATCGCTCTCGCCCTGCTGCGCGAGCGCGATTCCCAGCCCATGAACGCGCTTTTGCGCCTGCCGCCGGCGCTGCAGCGATTTATCGAGATGCCGCCGACTGACAAGGGGCTCCTGCGCCTGGTGCCGCTGGAGAGCATCGTCGCATTGTTTATAGGTCGATTGTTTCCAGGGTACAGGGTCAAGGGCGCGGGGACCTTCCGTATCATTCGCGACAGCGATATCGAGGTCGAGGAAGAGGCCGAGGATCTCGTCCGCCATTTCGAAAGCGCCTTGAAGCGGCGACGCCGCGGGTCGGTAATCCGGATCGAGTTCGATTCGGTCATGCCGGAGACGCTGCGCAATTTCGTCGCGGGCGAACTGGCGGTGCCGGAGTCGCGCGTCTCGGTCATGGACGGCATGCTGGCGCTCGATTCGGTGTCGCAGATCTGCAAATTGCCGCGCGACGATCTGAAGTTCAAACCCTACATTCCGCGCTTTCCCGAGCGGATCCGCGAACACAATGGCGATTGCTTCGCGGCCATCCGCGAGAAGGACATCATCGTCCATCATCCGTATGAATCGTTCGACGTGGTCGTGCAGTTCCTTCGGCAGGCGGCGCAGGACCCGAACGTCATCGCGATCAAGCAGACACTTTATCGCACGTCGAACGAGTCCCCGATCGTCCGGGCGCTGGTCGACGCCGCCGAATCCGGCAAGTCGGTGACGGCGCTGGTCGAGCTGAAGGCGCGGTTCGACGAGGAGGCCAATATCCGCTGGGCCCGCGATCTGGAGCGGGCGGGCGTCCAGGTGGTTTTCGGCTTCATCGAAAAGAAGACCCACGCCAAGCTATCGCTGATCGTTCGGCGGGAGGATGGAAAGCTCGTGAACTTTGTTCACATCGGCACCGGCAACTACCATCCGATCACCGCGCGAATCTATACGGACCTGTCCTACTTCACCGCCGACCCGGACATCGCGCACGACGTCCAGCTGGTGTTCAACTACATCACTGGCTACGCCGAACCGGCCGAGGTCAAGAAGCTCGCCATCTCGCCGCTGACGATGCGCAGCCGAATCGTCGGACACATCGAGGACGAGGTCGCTCATGTGCGGGCGGGACGTCCGGGCCAGATCTGGATGAAGATGAATTCGCTGGTCGACCCGGCGATCATCGATGCGCTCTACAGGGCAAGCCAGGCGGGCGTCGAGATCGACCTCGTGGTGCGCGGCATCTGTTGTCTGCGACCGCGTGTGCCCGGCCTGTCAGACAATATCCGCGTCAAATCGATCGTCGGCCGGTTCCTCGAGCACAGCCGGATCTTCTGCTTCGGCAATGGACAGGGACTGCCCTCCGAGGCGGCGATCGTCTATATGGGCTCGGCCGACATGATGCCGCGCAATCTTGACCGCCGGGTCGAGACACTGGTGCCCATCACCACGCCGACTGTTCACAGTCAGGTGCTATCGCAGATCATGCTCGGCAACATTCTCGACAATCAGCAGAGTTGGTCGGTCGCCGCCGATGGGACGTCGCGCCATATCTTTCCTTCGCCGGGTGAACAGCCGTTCAACGCCCAACGTTATTTCATGACCAATCCGAGTCTGTCGGGGCGCGGGAAAGCACTGAAAACGGATGCCCCAAAACTCATCGCGCGGCAACGTGCGGACCACGCCCGTTTCGACTGAGCCGATGGCCCAGGGCCGGCTTCAGGACCGCCAACCCGTCGGCGTCGTCGATATCGGATCGAACTCCGTTCGTCTGGTCATCTACGAAGGCAACTGCCGGACCTTGACGGTCCTGTTCAACGAAAAGGTTCTGAGCGGGTTGGGCAAGGGGCTGACCCAGACCAACCGGCTCGATCCGCAAGCCATCGATAGCGCGTTGGCCGCGCTCAGGCGCTTTCGCAAGCTTGCCGAGCAGGCCCATGTCGTCGAACTCCATCCGATCGCGACAGCGGCCGCGCGCGAAGCCCAGAATGGGCCGGATTTCATCGTCGCGGCTGAAGAAGCGATCGGTTCCCGGATTTCAATCCTGTCGGGCGCCGACGAGGCACGCTATGCGGCCGAGGGCGTGCTGGCGGGTTTCCATACGCCCGCCGGCATTGGTGGTGATCTCGGCGGCGGCAGTCTCGAATTGGTCGACATTCATGACGGGCAGTTCGAAGGGGGACTGACTCTTCCGCTCGGCGGTCTGCGTCTGCGCGATCTCGCCGAGGGAGATCTTTCGCGGGCGCAGGCCATCGCCGACAGCCACCTGGCCGCCTGCGCTCTTGCCGGAAAAGGCGAGGGGCGTCCCTTCTTCGCTGTCGGGGGCACATGGCGCAACTTGGCCAAGCTGCACATGGCACAGACCAAATACCCGTTGCACGTTATGCATGGCTACGAGATCGACCCCTCCGGGATCGAGGATTTCCTCGACACCATCCTGCGCGGCGATCCCGAGAAGCTGCAGGGAATTAGCGCGGTCTCGAAATCGCGCCGGCCACTGCTCGCCTATGGCGCCGTCGCGCTGAAAAGCGTCATGCGTCACATCAAGCCGTCGAAGATCGTGATGTCGGCACTTGGGGTGCGCGAGGGCTATCTTTATTCGCTGCTACCGGCCGCGGAAAAGGCCAAGGACCCGTTAATCGAATCCGCCCGCGAATTGTCGATCCTGCGGTCTCGCTCGCCCACCCATGCCCTGGAACTTGTCGAATGGAGCCGGCGCACCTTCGAGGCGTTTGGCATCGAGGAAACCGAGGACGAGGAGCGGCTGCGCGAAGCCGCCTGTCTTCTCGCCGACATCGGCTGGCGCGCCCATCCGGACTATCGCGGCAAGCAATCCCTCTCGATCATCGCCCATGCCGCCTTTCCGGCGGTCGACCATCGCGGCCGAGCCTATCTCGGCCTGACCAATTACTACCGGCACGAGGGCAGTTTCGAGCAGATGCAGCTGCCCGAACTCGAGCGTCTGATCGAGGACCGACTGATGACGCGTGCCCGCATTCTCGCATCGCTGTTTCGCGCGACCTATCTGTTGACGGCGTCGATGCCTGGCGTGCTCGATCAACTGAAATGGGCACAGGATCCACGCGGCGGCTTCACGCTGGTGATCCCGCGCGCACTCGCCGCACTGATCGGGGAGCGGCCCGAAGGCCGCCTCCAGCAATTCGCCAAGACCGTCGACAAGACACTGCGCATGGAAGTGCGGTAGCCGCGCGGCCTCACGCGTCCCTTTCAAGCGAGACCACTTCGACCTTGCGGTTGCGATAGACGAGGGCGGTCTCGCCTTGCAGCAGCCCGAGCGCCCGTTCGCCGAAAATTTCCCGGCGCCAGCCCGACATCGCCGCAATTTCGGCTTCCTCACCCTTCCAGGCAAGTTTTTCCAGGTCGTCTCCCGACGCGATCATCTTGGCCGCGACGCCCTTTTCCTCGACCACGATCTTCAGAAGGACCTTGAGGAATTCGACCGCAGCTGCCGTGCCCTCGGGCAGTTGCCGAGAGCGCGGAATCGGGGGCAGCTCCGATTTCGGCACCGCCAGCGCGCGGCTCACTGCGGCGATGATCGCCCGGCCCGCGGCGCTGCGTTCGAACCCGTTCGGTATCGTCCGCAGGCGGCCGAGCCCCTGTTCGTCTGTCGGCTGCTGCTGGGCGATCTCGTAAATCGCATCGTCCTTGAGGATACGCCCGCGCGGCTTGTCGAGGTCGCGTGCCTCGCGCTCGCGCCATGTCGCCAGTTCTTTCATCACCTGCAATTCGATCGGCTTGCGCACCCGCAGCTTCAGTCGTTTCCAGGCGTCGTCCGGATGCAGGTCGTAGGTGGCCGGGTCCGCCAGGATCGCCATTTCCTCGGCCAGCCAGTGGCCGCGGTCGTCGGCCTCCAACTGCTTTGTCAACTCGCGATAGACGTCGCGCAGATAGGTGACGTCGGCAAGCGCATAGGTTAGCTGCTGCTCGCTGAGCGGGCGGCGGCGCCAGTCGGTGAAACGCGAGGTCTTGTCGATGCGCCCATCGGTGGTCCGGGCGACGAGTTGGTCGTAGGCGATTGATTCCCCAAACCCGCAGACCATCGCCGCGACCTGGGTATCGAAGAGCGGCTTGGGCAAGATGCCGCCGAGCTTGTAGACGATTTCCAGATCTTGGCGCGCCGCGTGGAACACCTTCACGACGCTCTCGTCGGCCATCAGCTCGAAGAACGGCGCCAAATCCATGCCGCTGGCGAGCGGGTCCACTAGCACGGCAAGATCGTCCGACGCCATCTGGATCAGGCAGAGCTCGGGCCAGAACGTCGTTTCGCGGATGAACTCGGTATCGACGGTGACATATTCGGCGGTGGCGAGGTTGGAGCAGGCCTTGGCAAGGTCCGCGGTCGTGGTGATCATTTGCATCCGATATCCTTAGCCCGATCGCGGTGCCGTGCGAAAGGCGGATGCGCCACAGCACCCGTGAAATCTTGACAGGACGAAAGCTGCGTGCGCTTGTCCCCCGCGATTCAATCGAGCCGCCAAACCGTGCCTGCGCGCGCCGACGTGCGGCCGGACCCGGGCCAGATTCAAGAGAGAATGCCATGCACCGCTATCGCAGTCACAGCTGCGCCGCCCTTCGCAAGGACGATGTCGGCAAAACCGTCCGCCTGTCCGGTTGGGCCCATCGAATCCGCGATCACGGCGGCCTGTTGTTCATCGACCTGCGCGACCATTACGGGCTGACGCAAGTCGTCGTCGATCCCGACTCGCCTGCCTTCGCGGTGGCGGAAACGGTGCGTGGCGAATGGGTCATCCGGATCGACGGGGAAGTGAAGGCGCGCTCGGACGAAACCGTTAACGCCAAGCTGCCGACCGGCGCGGTCGAAGTGTTCGCCCGCGAGATCGAGGTGCTGTCGCAGGCCAAGGAACTGCCGCTGCCAGTGTTTGGCGAGCCGGAGTACCCGGAGGATATCCGGCTCAAATACCGCTTCCTCGACCTTCGCCGCGAGACGCTGCACAAGAACATGATGCGGCGCACGCAGATCGTCTCGAAAATGCGCCAGCTAATGGGCGACGGGGGTTTCTTCGAGTTCCAGACGCCGATCCTCACCGCCTCCTCGCCGGAGGGTGCGCGCGACTTTCTGGTGCCGTCGCGACTGCACAACGGCCTGTTCTACGCGCTGCCGCAGGCGCCGCAGCAATACAAGCAGCTGATCATGATGTCCGGCTTCGACCGGTATTTCCAGATCGCGCCCTGCTTCCGCGACGAGGACCCTCGCGCCGACCGCTTCTACGGCGAGTTCTATCAGCTCGATGTCGAGATGAGCTTCGTCGAGCAGGAAGACATCCTGTCGACCATGGAGCCGGTCATCCGCAACGTCTTCGAGACGTTCGCCGACGGCAAGCCGGTCAGCCAGAATTTCCGCCGCATTCCTTATGCCGAATCGATCCGCAAATACGGCACAGACAAGCCGGACCTGCGTAATCCGATCGAGATGCAAGCGGTGACCGAGCATTTTGCCGGTTCGGGTTTCAAGGTGTTCGCAGGCATGATCGCCAACGATTCGGCGGTCGAGATCTGGGCAATCCCGGCCAAGACCGGCGGTTCGCGTGCCTTCTGCGACCGGATGAACTCCTGGGCGCAGGGCGAGGGCCAGCCGGGCCTTGGCTACATCTTCTGGCGCGAGGAGGAGGGCAAGCTGGCCGGCGCCGGTCCGCTTGCCAAGAACATCGGCGAGGAGCGCACCGAGGCGCTGCGCACCCAACTCAGCCTCGAAGCGGGCGACGCCTGCTTCTTCGTCGCCGGGCGGCCGGACGCTTTCGCGGCCTTCGCCGGCGCCGCAAGAACGCGGGTCGGCGAGGAACTGGACCTGATCGATCGTGACCGGTTCGAGCTCGCCTGGATCATCGACTTCCCCTTCTACGAATGGCAGGACGAGGAAAAGAAGGTCGATTTCGCACACAATCCCTTCTCGATGCCGCAGGGCGGCATGGACGCGCTGCAGGGCGACGAGCCGCTGGCGATCAAGGCATTCCAGTACGACATCGTTTGCAATGGTTTCGAGATCGCCTCGGGCGGCATTCGCAACCACATTCCCGAGACCATGGTGAAGGCGTTCGAGATCGCCGGCTACTCGAAGGAGACCGTGGAAGAGCGCTTCGGCGGGCTCTACCGTGCCTTCCAGTACGGCGCGCCGCCCCATGGCGGCATGGCGGCGGGCGTCGACCGTATTGTCATGCTTCTGTGCGGCGCCAAGAACCTGCGCGAGATCGCCATGTTCCCGATGAACCAGCAGGCTCACGATTTGCTGATGGGCGCGCCCAATGAGGCGAGTCCGGCTCAGCTGCGTGAACTCGGCCTGCGTCTGGCGCCGGCGGCGAAAAACTGACCAAGCGCTCTCCCCTCCGCACCTTTCGCGAAGGGGAGAGCGATCAGCGATCGCTGAACTTCCCCCTACTTTGTTGGCCGTCGACGCTTAATCGTTGGCGCTGACGGTCAGCGACAGCACGCTCGGCAAGGTCTGCGGGGCGCCCATCGCCGCGCCGATCAGCTGTGTCGCCGGCACTGGATTGGCCGGCGCGACGGTGATCGACAACGACTTCGGATCGTTGAGATAGGCCGTCACGGCGTCGGTGACGTCCTTCTGGAAGTCAGGGTTTTGCAGGTAGGAGAGGAACATCGGCAGCATGCCGATGAGCCCCTCGATCAGCTGCTCGCGCGTCTGCCCATTCTTCTCGGCATAGTAGTCGAGCAGCTTGCCGGTGAGTGAGTCATCGACGAAGGTAATGTCGGCGGCGTTCAGATAGAGTTGTGAGATCAGCCCCATGACCGCCATGCCGGATGCCTGCTGATTGTCCGGATTGGCGGCCATCTGCTGCTGCAGCTGTTGCAGCGACTCGATAAACGCTGGTGTGTAGCCAGAAATTCCGTAAGTGAAGGACAGGCTGCCGGCATCTTTCAAATTGATGTCGAACGGATCGAGCTCGAGGAGGCCGCTCGCGGGGGTCCAGGTGGCGGAGCCGGATATCTCGCCACTCAGCGTGCTGTAACCGACCTCCTGGATCGTTTTCGTGGCTTCTGGATCGTCTCCCGAAGTGAGATCCGCCGTGAAGCTGCCGAAATCGAACTCCGCCGTGAACGCACCATCGTCGCCGATCTCGTTGCTCAAGGAAGCATCCGCGAGGCTGAAGATTTTCTTGCCGTCCTTCTCGACCTCCACGGATCCGATCGTGGCGCTCTCGAAATAGAAGTCGGAGAATTTCATCGCCGCCGGTACGTCGGTCGCGCTGGTCCCGACGAGCTCCAGGCCCTCAACCACCATGCCGCCGATTCGCGTGCGCGTGCTATCCTCGGTCTCATCGAAGTCCGGAAACGCGACCCGCTCGACCTCCCATCCATCGGGGGTGGAGCCGGAGACGTTCTCGAACGTGATCTCGGCGACCGTGCCTTTCCCATCGGCCTTGGCTCCAGAGACGCCCTTCAGGACGACATTTTCGCCGTCGGCTTCCGCGCTGTCGAATGTCAGCGACATGTTCTGCTTCTGCGCGACGGCCTTGAGCCGCTCGGCAAAGGCCTCGGCGTCGACCGCGAAAGCCGACGTCGAGCTGAGTAGCAGCAGCGTCGTTGTGGCGAGGGATATGCCTGTCCTGGCGAGCATGAGAGAACCTTTCGCTTGAACCTGGGCGCGCCGCGGCGCGATGAGAATGCGGACCGGTGTCGCGTACTATTGTAGGACGGAAGCCCCGTCGCGATAAGGGGAGGGGCGGCGAGCGACGGAATTAGAGTAACGGCGCTCGCCTAGGCGCCTACAAATCCTTGAATAACCACGTTCCGGAGTTGTTCCGGGCGCCGCCCTGGCCTAGACCAGCCGCATGGGCAAGGCTGTAGAGCCGCCGTCGGGCGGCGGCAACATCGAAGCGATCGATCTCAAGGCGGCACTCGAGGAGCGTTACCTCGCCTATGCGCTGTCGACGATCATGGGGCGGGCACTGCCCGATGTGCGCGATGGCCTGAAGCCCGTCCATCGGCGCATCGTCCATGCCATGCGCGTTCTGCGGCTCGACCCAGGCCAAGGCTACAAGAAATGCGCCCGCATCGTCGGCGACGTCATGGGCAAGTTCCATCCCCATGGCGACGCGTCGATCTATGACGCGCTGGTGCGGCTGAGCCAGGACTTCGCCATCCGCTATCCGCTGATCGACGGTCAGGGTAATTTCGGCAATGTCGACGGCGATAGCGCGGCGGCCATGCGCTACACCGAAGCACGCATGACCGACGTTGCGACGCTGCTCCTGCGGGGCCTCGACGAGGACGCGGTCGATTTTCGCGCGACCTATAACGAGGAGGATCAGGAGCCGATCGTCCTGCCGGGCGCGTTCCCCAATCTCCTGGCCAACGGCTCGTCCGGGATCGCGGTCGGGATGGCGACGTCGATCCCGCCGCACAACGCCGCCGAACTCTGCGACGCCGCCCTCAAGCTGATCGAAAATCCAGACGCCTCGATCGATGCGTTGCTGCGCTTCGTGCAGGGGCCGGACTTCCCGACCGGCGGCGTCATCGTCGACAGCCATGCGCAGATCCGTGAAGCCTACGACAGCGGCCGCGGCTCGTTCCGTGTCCGGGCCCGCTGGGAGACAGAGGACCAGGGCCGCGGCGCTTACGTCGTGGTGGTCACCGAAATTCCGTATCAAGTGCAGAAGTCGCGGCTGATCGAAAAGATCGCCGAACTGCTGCAAGCACGCAAACTGCCGCTGCTCGCCGACATCCGCGACGAATCGGCCGAGGACGTGCGCGTCGTCATCGAGCCGAAGAGCCGGACCGTCGATCCGGAACTCTTGATGGAATCGCTGTTTCGGCTGACCGATCTGGAATCGCGCATCTCGCTGAACATGAACGTGCTGTCCGGCGGCAAGGTGCCGAAGGTCATGTCGCTCAAGGACGTGCTGAGCGAGTGGCTCGCCCATCAGCGCGAGGTGCTGGTGCGCCGGGCGCGTTATCGGCTCGGGCAGATCGAGCGGCGGCTGGAGGTCCTGGCCGGCTATCTGATCGCCTTTCTCAACCTTGACGAGGTGATCCGGATCATCCGCGAGGAGGACGAGCCGAAGGCGGTGCTGATCCGCACCTTCGGATTGACCGACGTGCAGGCCGAGGCGATCCTGAACATGCGCCTTCGCTCCTTGCGCAAGCTGGAGGAATTCGAGCTCAGACGCGAGTTCGACCGACTCACGGAAGAGAAAGCCGAAAAGGAAGCGCTACTCGCCTCCGACGATCAACAATGGTCGTCGGTTGCCGGCGAGATTCGCGAAGTCCGCGAAACCTATTCCAAGAAGACCAAACTCGGACGCCGCCGCACGCTCTTCGCCGACGCGCCCAACCGGGCTCTCGACGACATCGCCGTCGCGCTGATCGAGAAGGAGCCGGTGACCGTCGTTCTGTCCAAAAAGGGCTTCCTACGCGGCATGCGCGGGCATCTCGCGGATTTCTCGACATTGACCTTCAAGGAAGGCGATGGCCTGAAGCTCGCCTTCCATGCCATGACGACCGACAAGTTGGTATTTCTGTCGACGGGCGGTCGGGCGTTCACGCTCGGCGCCGACAAGCTGCCGGGCGGGCGCGGGCAGGGCGAGCCGATTCGTCTCGCCTTCGACTTCGACGACGAGCAGGACATCGCTATCGCCTTCGTGTCCGATCCGGACCGCCGTCGTCTGCTGGTCTCGTCGGACGGCAATGGCTTCATCGTTGCGGAGGCCGATATGCTGTCGGCGACGCGCAAGGGCAAGCAACTGATGAATCTGTCCGGCAAGACCGCGTTGGCGCTCGCGCCGACGGTCGACGAGGGCGACCACGTCGCGATCGTTGGTGAGAATCGAAAACTGCTGGTCTTCCCGCTGGCGCAGGTGGCGCAGATGGCGCGCGGCAAGGGCGTGCGCCTGCAGCGTTACAAGGATGGTGGGGTCTCGGACGCCAAGGTCTTCGGGATGGCGGGCGGTCTGGTCTGGTCGGATTCCGCCGGCCGGATGTTTACCCGCTCCGAAGCCGAACTCCTGGAATGGCGCGGTGACCGGGCGCAGGCCGGGCGCCTGGTGCCGAAGGGCTTTCCGAAGACCAACAAGTTCGAAGGCTGAGGTCGCGGCGCATCGCGTCGGCTCGATCGATGGCCGGGTGAGCGCTTGTTGCTCCCGTCACACGTGGCGGGATGCGACCGCGATACGCGGCCGCCGGGAGCGCCGCGCGCGACCGAGCTCGACGAGAGAGTGCACCACGAGCGTTCCGACGACGACGATGCCGCCGACAAGCGCCAGATCCGTCGACCGCTCGCTGAACACCATCCAGACCCAGACGGGCGCGAGCACGGTTTCCACCAGATATGCCATCGACACGATGGGCGCCGGCACGAACATCGGCCCGAGCGCCAGGCAGATCAACGCGATGGGAATGATCACCGCGCCGTTAAGGGCGAGCCACCCAATCGCCTCGGAATGGATGCCCTCGACGGCGACGAAGGGAGCGGCGATCAGCGCCGGCAGGAAGGCGCCAAGCGCCGCGGCGTAACGCATGTCGGTTCGGCTGCGCCGGGCAAGGGTGATGGCGAGGGCGATGAGGAAGGCGGTGGCGAGCGCGGCCAAGTCGCCCATCCAGTTGCCGGTCTCGAAGCCGGCTCCGATGATCAGTAGAACGCCGAAGAGCGTTGCTGGGATGGCCAGGAGGGTCGCTGTCGACGGCCGCTCGCCGACCATCCGCCAGGACAGCAGCGCCGAGAACATCGGATTGAAGGCAAGGATGAAGACGACGTTGCCGGCGCTGGTGTTGAAAACCGAAAAGACGAAGGTCGCGGCCGCGAGGGAATAGATGCCCGTGACAATAAGCCCGGCGCGCCCGGCGATCAGCTTCCGGCTGCTCGGAAACAGCGAGCGGTCTATGCGCCAGATCAGCACCGCCGCCAGACAGGTGAGGGCGCCGCGTACTAGCAGGACGGTCCAGAAGGCGCTCTCCGACAGCCGAATGAGCGGAATGTCGAAAGAGAGGACGAAGCCGCCGAAACCGACAAGGGCGAGTCCCTGCGCGTAGGATGACGACGGCGACGACTCGCTCGCTTGCGGCGGGACAGACATAAAATTCCGTTATGGACAGATCGGGATAGGTGAGCGGCGCCAGCGAAAACTGCCGATATGCTTCGCCTTAGCATCATCGCACGCTACGGTGAAACACCGCGGCCGGAAAAGCGTGCGCAACGACGCGTCGCTCAGCCCTCGTAGCGCTCCCAGCCCTTGGGCATCAGGTGCTCCTGCGGCTGAAACCGGATCTTGTAGTCCATCTTCGACGAGCCGTTCACCCAATAGCCAAGATAGAGATAGGGCAGGCCAAGCTTCCTGGTCTGCTCGATATGGTCGAGGATCATGTAGGTCCCCAGGCTTCGGGCTTTCTGCCCCGGCTCGAAGAACGAGTAGACCATCGACATTCCGTCCCCCATCACGTCGCTCAGCGCGACGCCGACGAGGTCGCCGTCCGATCGGTCGCTGAAGAACGAATCCGGCCCCCGCAGGCGATATTGGATGAGACGCGTGTCGACCTGGCTGTCCTCGACCATCATGGCGTAGTCCAGAACGCTCATCTCCGACATCCCGCCATGGGTATGCCGGTCTTCGAGATAGCGGCGGAACAGCGAGTACTGTTCGCTTGATGGAGCCGGCACACCCATCCGGCCGACCAGATCCTGATTGCGGGCCATGATCCGGCGCATCGAGCGGCTCGGCTTGAACTCGTCGACCAGTATGCGGACGGAAATGCAGGCCCGACACGATTCGCAGGCCGGCCTGTAGGCGATGTTCTGGCTGCGCCGGAACCCGCCCTGGCTCAGGAGATCGAGTAGACCCGGGGCGCGCTCGCCGACGAGGTGCGTAAAGACCTTCCGCTCGGCCTGACCTCTGAGATACGGGCAGGGGGAGGGCGAGGTGAGGAAGAACTGCGGCGTTTGCGGATGATGAACTGTCACTGCCGTCGCGCCTCCCTCATAGTCCATAATACCACGGTGCCACGATCGAGAATGTTAACCACACGAGGATCACAAGGGGAACACCGGCTTTGGCGAAGTCGATGAAGCGATAGCGCCCCGGCCCCATGATCAGCAAGTTGGTCTGATAGCCGATCGGCGTTGCGAAGGACGCGTTGGCTGCGAAAATGACGCAGGCGAGAAACGCTTCCGGCGAGGTTCCCAGTCGCCGCGACAGGTCGAGCGCGATCGGCGTGAATAGAACGGCGGTGGCGTTGTTTGATAGCACATTCGTCATGATCGCGATCACCAGGAACAGTCCGGACAGGATCGCCGCGGTGGATAAGCCAGCCAGCGCCGTCATGGCGGTCTCTGCGATCATTGCGGCGCCGCCCGTCCGTTCGAGCGCCACCGCAGCGGCGATCGAGGCGCCGATCAACATGAATATAGATCGATCGAACGCGCGCGCCGCTTCGCCGACCGTCAGGCACCCGGTGGCGACCATCAGGAGGGCGCCGACGACGGCGAGCACCTCAATGGGAAGGGCGCCGGTCGCCGCCATGAGAACGATGGCGAAGAAGATGGAGGCGGCAAGGCCCGCCTTGGCGCTTTGCGGAATCGTCTGGGCGGAATATTCCAGCAGCAGCAGATCGTGGTTGCCCTTCAACTTTGCGATCGCGCTTGCCTGTCCGCAAAGCAGCAAGGTGTCGCCGGGCTCCAGCCTGATTTCCGACAGCGCGGAGCGCGCCATACGGCTCTTGCGCTGCAAGCCGAAGAGCGTGATGCCGAACTGGGTGCGCAGACCCGAATATTGCATCGTGCGGCCGGCATAGCGCGAGCCCGGTGCGACCACGGCCTCGGCCATCACCATGTCGGGGCCGATCTTGTTGGTCTGGTCGCCCAGGGTTTCCGCCGAGGGATCCAGCGCCTTGACCGTCAGATTGCCTGTGGACAGCGCCTTGGAAAAAGCGCGCCGGGTCGCCGTCACGATCAGGCGGTCGCCGACCGCCAGCGTGATGTCGTCGAAGGGTGGCAGGATCGTTCGTTCGCCGCGCAGGATCATGCGCGGCATCAGATCGCCGAGACCGGGGAAGAGGCCCGCTCTCGCCGTGAGCCACTCGAAGGCGTGGCCTTCGGTAATATCGATTTCGCCGAGGAACTGCTTGCCGCCCGAATCCGCCACGCGGCCTTCCGATCCCTGGCGCGGCGTGAGAATGCGCGGCATGAACCCGATCACGTAAATTCCGCCGACGACCGCGATCGCAAGCCCCGGCACGGTGATGTCGAAGAAGCCGATCTCGATGCCGGAACGGGCGGCAACGCCTGCGACCAGCAGATTGGTGGACGAACCGATCAGCGTCGTCATACCGCCGAGAATCGACAGGAAGGACAACGGCATGAAGACATGGGCCGGCGGGATACCACGCTGGGTCGCAAGCATCGTCAGGATCGGGATGAAGATGACGACGACGGGGGTGTTGTTGAGGAATGCGGACAGCAAGGCCGCGCTGAGCAGCACCACCGCGGTGGCGCGCCCGCCGACGGTACCCCCAATTCGGGTCAGCCACTGCGTCGGTCGCGCCATCGCGTCGGTGGCGAAAAGCCCTTGTCCGACAATCAGCAGCGCCAACACCGTGATCAACGCCGGATTGGAAAATCCCGAAAGCAGGTCGCCGCTCGTGACCGCAAAGCCCGCGGCATCCCGGTATGGCGCGACCGCAAAGAGAAGCAGGAAGGCGCTGAGCGAGGCCGCTGCGACGGCTTCGATCGGCCATCGCTCCCAAGCATAGCCGATCACGCTCGCCAGAATGAGGAGATAGGTGGCCCAGACGTGTATCGAATCCATGTGGCGCCGCGTTCCGTTGACCGCGGAACCTTATCGTTCTCCGCCCCCTTGTTGGCAACCTGCGTCTATCCCGCTCATCGTTGGGCGACGATCACCGGACGCGAATTCAGGCCGCCACCCGTGCTGGCGCTGCCTGCCGGACATTGCCGCCGGGGTAGCCGCTACGAGTGCGGGATCAGCGATCGCGAACGACGACCGTACCCAGCAGAAGATCGTGCAGCAGCTGCTTGCGGGCGGTGAACAGGCTAACCAGCAGAACGAGCGGGGTCAGGATCGAGGCCGAGGCCCAGAACAGGACGCCGTGAAGAACGGCGACAGCAGGATCGACACGTTCGCCGTCGAGGCGCGCGACATGGACGCCGGCAAAACGCATGCCCGGTGTCGCCTGCCGGTGTCCGCCCATGGTGAAGCCGATATAGACGATGGCGATCACCGGCAGCAGCACCGCATAGAGGCCCCAGGCGATTCCCAGCGTGACGATGCCGAGCAGGAAGATCAAAATCGCGGCTGGAACCGACAGGAAAAGCACCAGCGCATAGTCGATGACGAACGAAGCAATTCGTCGCGTCCGCACGCCTTCATAGAGGCGAGGCAGATCCAGATCAGTGGTCGAAAAATCGTTCGACGGGTTTGCGGTTCGGTCCATCACGGCTGGCCCTCTGTCATCCTGGTTGCGTGAGGCTGAAATGGGGACTGTGACGCGTTGGCGCAACGTGCCGACACCTTCCCAAAGGACGGCTCAGCGACGGCGCAGCATGTCGGCGACCTTCGGCGAGAAATAGCTGAGCACGCCGGCGGCGCCCGCCCGCTTGAAGGCGGCAAGGCTCTCCATCATCGCCCGGTCGCCGTCGAGCCAGCCATTCTGCGCCGCCGCCACGATCATCGCGTATTCGCCCGACGTCTGGTAGGCGAAGGTCGGCACACCGAGTTCGCCCGCCAGCCGGGCGACGATGTCGAGATAGAGCATGCCCGGCTTGACCATGATCATGTCGGCGCCTTCGGCAATGTCCTGCGCCGCCTCCCGAATCGCCTCGTCGGAATTGCCGCAATCCATCTGATAGGTTCGCTTGTCGCCCTTGAGCATCGAACCCGAACCCACCGCGTCGCGAAACGGCCCATAGAAGGCTGAGGCGTATTTCGCCGCGTAGGACATGATCAGCGTGTCGCGATGGCCGGCCGCGTCGAGTGCCGCGCGGATGCAGGCGACGCGGCCATCCATCATGTCCGAGGGGCCAATGATGTCGCAGCCGGCCTCCGCCTGTACGACCGCCTGGCGACAGAGCATGTCCACCGTCTCGTCGTTGAGGATGCGTTCGCCCTCGAGCAGACCATCATGGCCGTGACTCGTATAGGGATCGAGGGCGACATCGCAAAGAATGCCAACTTCGGGCACGGCGGACTTGATCGCTCGGCTTGCGGTGCAGACCAGATTGGCGTGGTTGAGCGCCTCCGAACCGCTTTCGTCGCGCTTCGAGGCGTCGGTATAAGGAAACAGCGCGACGACCGGGATGCCGAGATCGCGGGCCTTGCGCGCGGCATCGACGCAGTCTTCCACCGAGAAGCGGAACACGCCCGGCATCGAGGGCACGGCTTGCGGCTCGCCGTCCCCGTTGCGCACGAAAATCGGCCAAATCAGGTCATCGACTCCGATAGCGGTTTCCCGAACCAGGCGCCGGGACCAATCCGCCTGCCGCAGCCGCCGCATTCTCATGCCGCCGGTCACGGTGTCGATACGTTCACTTATCGAAGAAAGGGAACCGCTTGGCTGACTCATGGAACGCCCGTCCTTTGTTCGTACTTGATCTCGCGCGATCGGACGCGCCGGTATCTCACCTGGTGCTGCGGATAAGGACCCACGAGGCGCCAACTTGGATTTGCCTATGCCGTCAGGGGCGGGAGTTCAAGATTGACGGGGTCACCCGAGCGACCATAGGGTCCGGCCACGAACAGGCATGCCGCAAAATCCTGGTCATCGGTTTCGATCGTCGACCGCTCTCCCAGGGCGATCGCGGCGGCGTTGCGTTCGCAGGCCAGCAGGCCGGGAAAGGCAAGATGTGACGATCGAACTTGCGCCGCAACACAAGGCCAGGAGCCTGAATCGCAGCTTGACGACCTGGCTCTGCCGCTTGTCGGCGGTTGTCATGTTCGTCGCAGGTGTCGGCTACTGGATTCGGCTCGTCGGCATTGAAGCGGGCCCCCTCGCGCGCTTCGACCTGATGCCGATCTGGTGGAAGATGGCGGCCCCGACATTGGCGGTGCTTTATCCGGTCGCCGGTATCGGGCTGTGGATGACGGTCGGCTGGGGTTCGGTCGTCTGGGTCCTGATCGCGATCGTCGAAGCAGTGATGTATCTCGGCTTTCCCGAGCTCTTCGGCTCCGAGCTACTGCGGCTCGGATTTCATGCATCCGGTCTGTCCCTGCTGGGAGTTCTGCGTCTCATGGCGTGGCGCGAGGGGCGGCTGGCCCGCGGCTACTGAGCCGCCGAGAGACGTCTTGTTAAGCAAAAAAATTGTTCGGGCAATCGTAAGCTTGCATTAAGCCTGCGGTTTAAGTCGAATTTTAGATGCGTCGCGTAAGTTGGGTCTCAAGATGGGGTCGAAAAGAACATCCATCAAGACAACAGCGGAGCAATACTATGAACGCGCAGATCAAGAGCGAAATCGCCACGCAGCCCTCGGCGAAGAACGAACTGAAGTCGCTTTATCTCGAGACGTTGCAACTCGTCGAGCGGCTGCATCGGCGGCTGCTGGATGTCATCAAGGACGAGTTCGATCGCAACGGCCGCACCGACATCAATGCCGTGCAGGCGTTGCTGCTCTTCAATATCGGCGACTCCACGTTGACCGCTGGAGAATTGCGCAGCCGGGGCTTCTATCTGGGCTCCAACGTCTCCTACAATCTCAAGAAGCTGGTCGACCTCGGCTTCATCAATCATCAGAAGTCGCGGGTGGACCGCCGCGCCGTCCGCGTTTCGCTCACCGAAGCGGGTATGGCCGTCGCAGCGATCGTCGCGGAACTCTATGATCGCCACATCGGCTCCATCGACAAGGTCGGCGGACTCGACGAGCAGGAATTCCAGAAGATGAACCGGTCGCTGCAACGGCTCGATCGCTTCTGGAACGATCAGATCCTCTACCGCCTCTGATCCCGACGGCACGTGGCTCGACCATCGCAGACGGTGCATTGGCGCCGTCGCGGGACGGCTGACACGGTGCTCAGCTCCTTGGCTGCGGCACGATGCGCATGTAGGGCTTGGGCGCCTTCCAGCCCTGCGGATAGATCTTCTCGGCCTCTTCGTTCGAGACTGAGCCGGCGATAATGACATCTTCGCCGGGCTTCCAGTTGGCCGGGGTGGCGACACGGTGCGCGGCGGTCAATTGGAGCGAGTCGATCACCCGCAACACCTCGTCGAAATTGCGTCCCGTGCTCATCGGATAGACCAGGATCAGCTTGATCTTCTTGTCCGGCCCGATGACGAAGACGTTACGCACAGTCTGGTTGTCCGCCGGCGTGCGCCCTTCGGACGTCCCGGTGAGGCTCGCCGGAAGCATTCCGTAAAGCTTGGCGACCGCTAGATTGGGATCGCCGATCATCGGATAATTGGGTGCGACGCCCTGCGTCTCCTTGATGTCCTCCGACCACTTGGCATGCTCGGCGACGGGATCCACGCTCAGGCCGATAACCTTTACGTCGCGCTTATCGAATTCGCCCTTGATCCTCGCCATATAGCCAAGCTCGGTGGTGCAGACGGGCGTGAAGTTTTTCGGATGCGAGAACAGCACGCACCAGGAATCGCCGATCCATTCGTGGAACCTGATGGGTCCCTCGGTGGTGTCGGCCTCGAAGTCAGGGGCGGTCTCGTTGATCATCAGCGACATGACGTCCTCCATGGATCGATGTGCCAGCGGCAACAAAGGTAACGGCGCCCAGCCGTGCTCCGTGGCCTGACGTCCCTGACATTCGTAACGCCAGCCGGCATTTTCCTGATGAGCCCGAGGGCTCAGAGTTGCGGTCAGAATAGCACACTCAGACTGAATAGCGGAGCTTGCGCCGTCGGAGATTGTACCTATCCGCCGCGTGATCGCCCGCGCTTCACGCTTTGGCCATATTGCGATGTCTTACCCGACATGACGCAGGGGAGCGGCGCCCTGCGCCAGCGCTTGGCGACCTGCAAGTCACCCTTCACAAGGGTGACCGGGTCGCGGCGAGCAACCAACAGATTGACGAGGGGAACTCATGGCCAACGCAACCGATCGGCTTCACGGAAAACGCCTGACGCGCCGGAACTTCGTTCTCGGCACGGCCGCGGCCAGCGCAGCGTTGATGCCGGGTACGGTTCTGGCCCAGAATGCCCTGAGCGATCTCCTCCAGGCGCCAAGCCGTGGCAATTGGGACGATCAATTCGATACGCGCGGCACCAATGTCCGCGAGGTCGCATCCAATTCACCCACGCTGTCGTCCAACACCGTCGCGTCGATGCAGGCCGCTATCGCCAATTACCAGCAAATCGTCCAGATGGGCGGATGGCCGATGGTACCCGATAGTCAGCCAATGCGTCTCGGTGTCCAGTCGCCCGCCGTCGTGGCGCTTCGCCAGCGTCTTGCGATCTCCGGCGATCTGCCGGCCAGCGCAGGTGCGTCGCAGGCCTTCGACACCTATGTCGACGCGGCGGTGAAGCGCTTCCAGGCGCGCCACGGACTGCCAGCCGACGGGGTCGCCTCGACCTATACCTACAAGGCGATGAACGTCCCGGCCGACCTGCGTCTCGGTCAGTTGCAGACGAACATAACGCGGATCGAGTCAAAGCTTGGCGAGCTTGCCGGCCGCTTCGTCATGGTCAACATTCCGGCTGCTTCGATCGAGGCGGTCGAGAACGGCCAGGTGGTCCAGCGCCATACCGCCATCGTCGGCAAAGTCGATCGTCAGACCCCGATCCTGAATTCCAAGATCACCAATTTGAACCTCAACCCGTATTGGCACGCGCCGGCATCGATCGTTCGCCGGGACATCATTCCGCTGATGCAGAAGGATCCGACCTATCTGGAGCGCAACAGCATCCGGATCTTCGATGGCAGCGGCAACGAGATTCCGCCCCAGTCGATCGACTGGAATACCGACGAGGCGGTGAAATATCTGCTCCGTCAGGATCCCGGCAAGATCAACGCGATGGCCTCGGTGAAGATCAACTTCCCGAACCCGCACGCTGTCTACATGCACGACACGCCGCAACAGAGCCTGTTTTCCGAACTGCTGCGCTTCGAATCCTCTGGTTGCGTGCGGGTGCAGAACGTCCGCGATCTGATCGTCTGGATCGCCCGCGACGTGCCGGGCTGGGATCGCCAGCGCATCGAACAGGTGATCGCATCGCGCCAGCGCGAGGATATCAACCTGACCACGACCATCCCGGTCTATTTCAGCTATTTCACCGCCTGGGCGACCGATCCGTCTGTGGTGCAGTTCCGCGACGACATCTATCAGCGGGACGGGGCGCAGCAGCTCGCGATGACTGATGTCAATGCGACTGCCTACGCCGCCAACGAGCAGAACCCCTACGCCCGGGGCGAGGACGGCTACTGACCCCAAGCCACGCTCCAGACGTAGATGAGTGACGTATTTTTCGGGCCGGGGGCGACAGTCTCCGGCCCGTTTGCGTTGTTTGTTGGCGCATTGGTCTGGCGTAACGGCTGTGATATGGCCAGACCGGACATTTCAAAGGCGGCGCGCGCCCGCCTTGCCGATCAGGAGAGAACACGAATGAGCCAGGTTTCCGGCGCCGTTGCCCCGTCTGATTTCGAGGACTTCTTCACCGCGACACTGGCGGAACGGGATCCGGATGTGGCTGGCGCCGTCCGCCAGGAACTCTCTCGCCAGCAGCACGAGATCGAGCTGATCGCGTCGGAAAACATCGTCTCGCGTGCGGTTCTTGAGGCCCAGGGCTCGGTCCTGACCAACAAATACGCCGAGGGTTATCCGGGGCGGCGCTATTATGGCGGCTGCGAATTCGTCGACATCGTCGAGGATCTCGCGATCGAGCGCGCCAAGCAGCTGTTCGGTTGCGCCTACGCGAACGTCCAGCCGAATTCCGGCAGCCAAGCCAACCAGGCTGTGTTGTTGGCGCTGTCGAAGCCCGGCGACACGCTGCTCGGAATGAGTCTGGACGCGGGCGGTCACCTCACCCACGGCGCCAAGCCCAATCTGTCGGGGCGCTGGTTCAATGCCGTCCAGTACGGTCTAGATCTCGACACTGGCATGATCGATTACGAACAGGTCGAGGCTCTCGCGACCGAGCACAAGCCGGCGGTCATCGTCGCCGGCGGTTCGGCCTATTCCCGCCGCATCGACTTCGCGCGCTTCCGCGCCATCGCCGACAAGGTGGGGGCCTATCTATGGGTCGACATGGCGCATTTCGCTGGCCTCGTTGCCGGCGGCCAGCACCCGAGCCCGTTCCCGCATGCCCATGTCGCCACCTCCACGACCCACAAGACCCTGCGCGGTCCGCGCGGCGGCATCGTGGTGACCAATGACGAGGCGATCGCCAAGAAAATCAATTCAGCGATCTTCCCTGGCCTGCAGGGTGGCCCCCTGATGCATGTGATCGCCGGCAAGGCGGTGGCTTTCGGGGAGGCTCTGACGCCGGAGTACAAGTCCTACATCAAGGCGGTGGCGGACAACGCCAAGGCCCTTGCCGAGACGTTGCGCGAGGGCGGTGTCGACATCGTTTCCGGCGGAACCGACACGCATTTGATGCTCGTCGACCTACGCCCCAAGAACCTAACCGGCAAGGATTCCGAGCGGGCGCTGGGCCGGGCCAACATCACCTGCAACAAGAACGGCGTCCCGAACGATCCGCAGAAGCCGACGATCACCTCCGGCGTTCGTTTGGGTACGCCGGCGGCAACCAGCCGTGGCTTTGGCGCGCAGGAGTTCCGTGAGGTTGGCCGGATGATCGTCGAGGTGCTGGACGGTTTGGCGAGCGCCAATTCCGAGGAGGGCAACGCGGCGGTCGAGGCGGCGGTGAAGGACAGGGTCATCGCATTGACCGATCGCTTTCCGATCTACCCGAACCTCTGAGGCTCGCGCGCCCGCGGATCCAGAACCCATCGAATTTCATCGGGCGTCCGGCGGCAGAGACTGGACGCCGTTACAAGTAACGAGGGCCCATGCGCTGCCCCTATTGCGGCTCGCAGGATAGTCAGGTCAAGGATTCGCGGCCGGCCGAAGACGGCGGCGCGATCCGCCGCCGGCGCGTCTGCCCCGATTGCAACGGTCGCTTCACCACCTTCGAACGCATCCAGCTCCGCGAGCTTCAAGTCCTGAAGAAGTCGGGCAAGAAAGTTCCGTTCGATCGAGACAAGCTGGCCCGATCGATCGAGGTGGCGTTGCGCAAGCGACCCGTCGAACCGGAGCGAATCGAACGCTTGATCTCGGGAATCGTGCGTCGTCTCGAACAGTCCGGGGAGCAGGATATTCCGTCCGATACGATCGGAGAGATGGTGATGGAAGCGTTGAAGGAGCTCGACGACGTCGCCTATGTCCGTTTCGCATCGGTCTACCGTGATTTCCGCGAGGCCAAGGATTTCCAGTCGTTGATCGGCGAATTGGCCCGTGCGGATCCGGCGGGTAAAGCCGGGGAGCCCCAATGACCGTCGATCGGATCAGGCTCGGCCGATGACTGCGGCAGCGCCAATCGAGCTGTCGGCGGGGAGGGCGGCCACTGCCGCGGATCACCGCTTCATGGCCGCCGCCATTCGCTATGCGATGCGCAATGTCGGGCGGACCGCGACCAATCCCTCCGTCGCGACCCTGATCGTTCGCGACGACGGCGATGGCCCGCGAATTGTCGGGCGCGGTGTCACCGCGGTCGGTGGACGGCCGCATGCCGAGCCGGTGGCGCTGGCCGAAGCAGGAGCACTGGCTAAGGGAGCGACCGCCTATGTCACGCTCGAGCCCTGCGCCCATCATGGGCGGACACCGCCTTGCGCGGAAGCTTTGATCGCGGCGGGCATCGCACGGGTGGTCTCGGCCGTGGCCGATCCCGATTCGCGGGTCGACGGCAAGGGGCACGCAATTCTCGCGGCCGCCGGCCTGGCCGTCACAAGCCGGCTGATGGCGGACGAAGCGGCGGAGACGATCTCCGGATATCTCAACCGGCATCGCAGGAAACGCCCGGAAGTGACTCTGAAGCTGGCGCTCTCGGCGGACGGAAAACTTGGATTGAAAGGGCAGGGACAGGTCAAGATCACCGGTCCGACCGCCAATGCCCAGACCCATTTGGCACGTACACGACACGACGCCATCCTGGTCGGGGCGGGGACCGTTCTCGATGACGATCCGCGCCTCGATTGCCGGTTGCCTGGGCTCGCCGACCGTTCGCCAACCCGAATCGTGCTCGATCCGCGATTGCGCACGACAGCTGAGATGTCCGTCGTGCGGACCGCGAGGGAAACGCCGACGCAGATCGCCAGCTTCGCCGATGCGGACCCGAATAAGCGCGCGGCGCTGGCTGCGGCCGGCGTCGGTTTCGTCGCCTGTGAAGCCGATCCGCACACCGGCCGGATCGCACTCCCCGAACTTCTCGAGGATCTCGCTGCCAGGGGCATGTCGAGCGTTCTGGTCGAGGGTGGAGCGGAGACCGCTGCAGCTTTCCTCTACGAGGACGTCGTCGATCGGTTTGTGCTTTTGCGGGGCGAGGTCGTCATCGGCGAAGACGGTATCGCGAGCCCGATCGATGTCGCGGCCGCGCGGCGGCGTTTTCGCCTGGTCCGGGAGTATCGCTTCGGCGCCGACCACGCGTTCGAGTTCGCCCGGAGGGAAGCCTGATGTTCACCGGAATTGTCACGGATATAGGCCGGATCGACCACGTCGAACGACTTGATTCGGGCCGCCGCTTCCGAATTGCGACCGCTTACGATACCGCATCGATCGCCATAGGCGCCTCGATCGCATGTTCGGGAGTTTGTCTTACCGTGACGGCTCTGTCCGGCGAGACCGCGAATGACGGCTGGTTTGAAGTCGAGGCTTGGGAGGAGGCGTTGCGCCTGACCACCGCCGGGCGGTGGGCAGAGGGCACGGCCATCAATCTGGAGCGCTCGCTGAGGATCGGCGATGAAATCGGGGGCCATCTGGTCTCCGGACACATCGATGGTCTGGCGGAGATTTTCGCCGTCGAGGAGGAGGGCGAGGCGGTCCGGTTCCGCTTGCGCGCGCCCCAGGATCTGAAGCGATACATCGCCAGAAAGGGATCGGTTTGTCTCGACGGCACGTCGCTGACGGTCAATTCCGTTGCCGACGATCGCTTCGACGTTCTCCTCATACGCCATTCGTTGGAGGTCACGACCTGGGGTGACCGCCGCCAGGGCGACAGCATCAATCTTGAGGTCGATCAGATTGCGCGCTATGCCGAGCGCCTGTTCGGCGCTAACTCGACCGCATCCTAGCGGCGGGGTTCGCTGCCGGGAATTTCTAAGAAGCGCCGACCGGTCACCACAACGGAACCACGCGATCTCACTGCGGCGAAACGTCGCCCGCGCCGCGCCCCCGTCTGCCGGAATACTCGACCGCCAGGAAGGAACACCCATGGCATCCAAGCCGCATCTCCTCGTCGTCGAGGCCAGGTTCTATGAGCACATCGCCGATTTGCTGATCGAAGGGGCCAAGGCCGAACTCGACAAAGCTGGCGCGACCTTCGATGTCGTTACTGTGCCGGGCGCGCTGGAAGCGCCCGCGGCCGTCGGGTTCGCTCTCGCCGGCGCGGACGAGGGAAGGGCCGATTATGACGGGTTCATCGTGCTCGGATGTGTCATCCGCGGCGAAACCTATCATTTCGAGCTCGTTGCCAACGAATCGTCGCGGGGCCTGATGGCGCTGTCGCTCGACGAGACCGTCGCGATCGGCAATGGCATCCTGACCGTTGAGAACGAGGAGCAGGCGCTCGATCGCGCCGATCGCCGCCGCAAGGACAAGGGCGGCGCGGCCGCCCGCGCGGCGCTGCAGATGATCGCGCTGCGCGATCGGTTGGGGGCCTGAGATCATGGCCGGGACTGAGCCACAGCCTCGCGTTGTCAAGCCCGCCAACAAGCGAGGCGCGGCACGACTCGCCGCCGTCCAAGCGCTCTACCAGATGGATGTGGGCGGTACCGGCCTGCTGGAGACAGTAGCGGAATATGAGGGTTTCCGGCTCGGCCAGGAGATCGACGGAGAGATCTATCGCGACGCCGATGCGGCCTGGTTCCGCGATGTCGTCTCCGGCGTCGTGCGGACCCAAAAAGTCATCGATCCGCGCATCCACGCCTCGTTGCCTACGGATTGGCCGCTATCGCGCATCGACACCACCCTGCGGGCGATCCTGCGGGCCGGGGCCTACGAATTGACGAACCGCAAGGACGTTCCGGTCGCCGTGATCGTTTCCGAATATGTCGACGTCGCCAAGGCGTTCTACAACGACGACGAACCGGGGCTGGTCAATGCGGTGCTCGACCGCGTCGCGCGCGGCGAGGGCCGAGGCAAAGACGCCAAGGACGCTAAGGACGCTAAGGTTTGATGGAGAACGCGGCGCCCCTTTCGCTCGGTGAACGGGCCGTGCGCCGCAACGCCTTCATTCTGGCGGGCGCGCAGGCTCTGGTCGGAGGCGCCGCGCCGGTCGTGATCTCGATCGGCGGTCTCGCCGGTGCGTGGCTGCTCCTCGAAGACAAGTCGATGGCGACGCTCCCGGTGACCGGATTCAATCTCGGCATCGCAATTGGGGCCTTGCCGGCGGCGGCGCTGATGCGGGCAGTCGGACGGCGGCTCGGTTTCGTTTCGGGGGCGCTGGTGACGTCCACCGGCGGTTTGGTCGCGACCCTTGCCTTGTTCGGCGGCAGTTTCTGGCTCTTCGCGCTGGCCTTGATGTTGGTCGGCGTCGGCGGCTCCTTCACCCAGCAATATCGCTTTGCCGCGACCGACGGCGCCTCCAGGTTGTATCAACCGCGGGCCATCGGGATTGTGCTGGCCGGGGGCATCCTGGCCGCCGTCATCGGACCGCAGACCGTGCGGCTGACGGACGGCCTCTTTCTGCCGGTCGATTTCGCCGGAGCGTTTGTTGGAGTCATCATCCTTGGTATCCTCGGTGCCGGCGTCCTGACATTTCTGCGAATTCCCGACGGCCCGGAGGAGACCCATCCGGACGATGCGATGCCGGCGCGGCCGTTGTCCGAGATCGTCGCACAGCCGCGTTTCCTGGTTGCGCTGCTGTGTGGCGTCGGCACGTACGGGGTGATGAGCTTCGTCATGACCGGCGCGCCGCTGGCGATCGTCGGCTGCGGACTCACCAAGGACGTGGCCGTTTTAGGCATTCAGTGGCACGTCCTTGCGATGTTCGGTCCGAGCTTCTTCACCGGCCGCCTGATCGCTCGGTTCGGAAAACAGGTCATCGTGGCGACCGGGCTTTTGCTGCTTGCGGCGAGTGGCGGCATTTTCATGTCCGGTCTCGCGGTCTGGAACTTCTGGGTCGGTCTCGCGCTGCTTGGCCTCGGCTGGAATTTCGGATTTATCGGGGCAACGGCGATGGTCGCGGAGACCTACCGGCCGTCGGAAAAGAACAAGACGCAAGGGCTGCACGATTTCCTGCTGTTTTCCACGGTCGCCTTCGCGTCCTTCATGTCGGGGCGGACCTTCGTAGCCGCGGGCTGGGAGACGATGAATGTCGTCATCTTCCCAATCGTGGCGCTATGTCTCGTGGCATTGGTCGTGCAGTCGCGCTTCGCGCCGCGGACGCAGCCGCAAGGGTAAATTCGCCCATCCGACCAATCTGGGCGCTTGACGGCATCCGGCCCTTCTATAACCTCCCGGTCGCCTTGCGGGACGGGGAATGAAATTCGTTCTCGTCGGGAAAATTGGGGAAATCGCCGGACACATATCTGGCGAGGAGTGAGGGAACAGCATGCCGACAATCTTAATTATTGTGGCTCTGTGCGGGCTACTGGCGATCGTCTACGCGATTTGGGCCACCCGATCAGTCATGGCGGCCGATCAGGGCTCGGCGCGAATGCAGGAGATCGCCGGTGCGATTCGGGAAGGCGCCCAAGCCTATCTTTTGCGCCAGTACACCACCATCGCGATCGTCGGCGCGGTTGTTGCTGCCATCACCTGGTTCCTCCTGTCGGCCTATGCCGCGGGCGGTTTCCTCATCGGCGCAGTCTTGTCAGGTCTCGCCGGCTTCATCGGCATGAACGTGTCGGTGCGCGCCAACGTCCGGACCGCCCAGGCGTGCTCGCGCTCGCTCAGCCTCGGTCTCGGTATTGCCTTTAAGTCGGGGGCGATCACGGGGATGCTCGTGGCCGGACTGGCGTTGCTTGGCGTCACCGTCTATTTTCTCCTTCTCACCACGCAATTCGGTTTCGCGGCCTCGGACCGCACCGTGATCGACGCGCTCGTCTCGCTCGGCTTCGGCGCATCGCTGATCTCCATCTTCGCCCGTCTGGGCGGCGGCATCTTTACCAAGGGCGCCGACGTCGGCGGTGATCTCGTCGGCAAGGTGGAAGCCGGCATTCCCGAGGACGACCCGCGCAATCCTGCCACCATCGCCGACAATGTCGGCGACAATGTCGGCGATTGCGCCGGCATGGCGGCCGATCTCTTCGAGACCTACGCGGTGACCATCGTCGCGACGATGGTGCTCGGCGCGATCTTCTTTGCCGGCTCCGACATCATCGAAAGCGTGATGGCATATCCGCTGGCGATCGGCGGCGCCTGCATCATCACGTCGATCATCGGCACGTTCTTTGTTCGGCTTGGCTCGAACGGCTCGATCATGGGCGCCCTGTACAAGGGCCTGTGGGCGACGACGCTGCTGTCGATCGTGGGCCTCGCGATCGCGACCTGGGCCACGATTGGCTTCGGCGACATCGGCCAGTCCACGGATGGCGTGACGATCAACGGCCTGAACCTTTTCTTCAGCGGCATCATCGGTCTCGTGGTCACCGGGCTGATCGTCTGGATTACGGAATTTTATACCGGGATCGGCTTCCGCCCCGTCCGTTCAATCAGCGAGGCATCCGTGTCGGGTCACGGAACCAACGTCATCCAGGGTCTCGCGGTGTCGCTCGAGGCAACGGCGCTGCCGACGATCGTCATCGTCGCCGGCATCATCTCGACCTACCAACTCGCGGGCCTTTACGGGACCGCGATCGCCGTGACCGCCATGCTCGGCATCGCCGGCATGATCGTCGCCCTCGACGCGTTCGGGCCGGTGACGGACAACGCGGGCGGCATCGCGGAAATGGCGGGTCTGCCCGCCGATGTTCGCCGTTCGACCGATGCGCTCGACGCGGTCGGCAACACGACCAAGGCGGTCACCAAGGGCTATGCGATTGGCTCGGCCGGTCTCGGCGCCTTGGTGCTGTTCGCCGCGTACAACTACGACCTGCAATATTTTATCCAGCAGGCCAACGCAGGGCAGGGCTTCGAATATTTCCAAGGGGTCGAGCCCGATTTCGCGCTCACCAACCCCTTCGTCGTCGTCGGCCTGTTCCTCGGCGGCCTGATCCCGTTTCTCTTCGGCGGCATCGCGATGACGGCGGTCGGACGCGCGGCGAGTTCCGTGGTCGAGGAGGTGCGCCGACAGTTCCGTGAGAAGCCGGGCATCATGGCCGGCACGGAGCGGCCCGACTATGCAAGGGCGGTCGACCTTCTGACCCGTGCGGCGATCAAGGAGATGATCGTGCCATCGCTGCTGCCGGTTCTGGCGCCAATCGTCGTCTATTTCGGCGTCCTGTTGATCGCCGACAAGAGCCAGGCCTTCTCGGCGGTGGGGGGGATGCTGCTCGGCGTCATCGTCACCGGCATCTTCGTCGCCATCTCGATGACGTCCGGCGGCGGCGCCTGGGACAATGCGAAGAAGTCCTTCGAGGACGGTTTTGTCGATGCCTCCGGCACTAAGCATATGAAGGGCTCGGAGGCCCACAAGGCTTCGGTCACCGGTGACACGGTCGGCGATCCCTACAAGGATACGGCGGGTCCGGCGGTCAATCCGGCGATCAAGATCACCAACATCGTCGCGCTGCTGCTTTTGGCGGTCCTCGCCCACAGCTGATCTCGCGGGGAGTCGCGAAAAGGAAAGAGCCCCGCGAGATCGCTCGCGGGGCTCTTTTCATGCCGACTGTCCGGCTCAGGTCAGAGGCGGATACCGCGCCCGCCGCTGCCGGTATCGGTCAGGATCTGGCCGAGGAAGGTTTTATCCTTGCCACCCGTCGTCGTCGTGCGCGAGATGAAGTCGAAGAGCTGACCGTTCTGCAGGCCGTAATTGGCGATCCGCTCGACGCGTCCGTCCGCATTGAAGTAGACCGCAAGCACCTTCTGGTCGACCAGTTGGGGCTGCATGAACGCCACCGGGCGAACGCGCTTCTGGGAGATGTAATAGAATACCTCGTTGTCGAACGTCGCCGTCGTCGATGGCGAGCCGAGAGCCAGAAGCACCTGCTCGCGGCTGGAGCCGACCGGAACCAGCTCGAGGCTTTTTTCGTCGACGACGTAGCCCTGGTTCAGGACCTCGCTGGTCGAGCACGCGGACAGGGCGAGAACCGCCGCGACGGCGGCGGAAGCGAGCATCGATCGCTTCAGGCGGACGGATGAGTTCACGCTGATCATTCTCCTTGAGGCCATTGACGTCGCGTCCCGCAGGCTGCGCTGCATAACGGCGATTTCCAACGCGCCGCGAAGGCACGGCGGTCTCCTCCACCGCCTTTCAAACCAAGCCGGTCGGACTAGGTAAAGCACCTTCGGCGGCGTTGCAATCGGCTCGGCGCTGTGGCACCCGCCCCGGTGATATCGCCCGAAACGCATCGGACCCAGCCATGTTCGCCCGACTGAAAACCAACCGTCGTAATCGCGAAGTCGTTGAGCGTCTCTATGGCGAACTGGTGGCGCTGGCCCGCAGTCCCGAGCTTTATCTGGAGCATGGCATCCCGGATACCGTGATGGGACGGTTCGACGCCTTGTCGATCCATGTCTTCCTGTTTCTCCAGCGTTGCCGGGAAGAGCCTGCGCTCCAGGCGATCGCGCAGGATGTCGTCGACCGTTTCATCACCGATGTCGAGCAGTCGATCCGCGAACTGGGAGTGGGCGATCCCTCGGTTCCAAAGCGCATGCGCAAGCTGGCAGGAATTTTCTACGAGCGCGTCGCCGCCTATGAGGCGGCGCTCGACGATTCCCAGGTGCCGCTCGCCCGCCTCGCTGCCGCACTCCAGGCACGCGTTGTTCCTGCCGAAGCGGGGGAGGGTGTTGCCTTGCGGCTGGCAACTTACATGGCGGGGATGAAAACGCGGTTTCAGGCGACGACGGTCTCCGCGATTCTTTCGGGACACATCGAGACTGGCGAGTTGGGAGGAGCGGCATGACTCGGGAGTTTATGGGGTCCAAGGCCATCCGATACCCCATATCGCCGCTCAAATTGCCGCGCGATGGCATGCTGGTCCGCTTCGAGGCGGATGAAACGGAGCGTGGGGCGCTGGCCGGCGAACTCGACATTTCGGCCGTCGAAACGTTTGTCGGCGATCTCCGCGTGCTGCCGTGGCGGGCCGAGGGCGTGCGTGTCACCGGGCAGGTTGCGGCGACGGTCGTGCAGCTGAGCGTCGTCAGCCTGGAGCCGCTGCGCCAGACGATCACGGAACCGTTCGAGCTGATTTTCGTGCCAGAGGGCTCCAAGCTGGCGCGTATCGATCAACCGGGCGAGCAGGAATTATACACCGATCCCGAGGGCGAGGATCCGCCTGAGGTGTACGCCGGTCACACCATCGACCTTGGTCCGTATCTGGTGGAGGCTCTGGCGCTGGTCCTCGACCCGTATCCACGCGAGGCGGACGCGGTTTTCGATCGTGTCGATACGGACCCTGATCCCGACGCCCGCCCGCACTCTGCCTTCGAGGCCCTGGTGTCTCTCGTTCCGCGTGACGATGAGGACAAGAATTGATGAAAAATCGACGGTTGCCGTTCGCGCGCAAACGGATATCTTCGCGCCGCGCCGTCCGGGTGCACTGCAGGAAAGCGAGAGACCTTTGAATTCAAAGACCGGCATTACGATCTCGATCGACGCCATGGGCGGTGATCACGGGCCGGACGTGGTTCTCGCGGGTGCGGCCATCGCGTTGAAGCGCCACCCCGACACGCGCTTTGTCCTCTTCGGCCAGAGCGATCTCGTCATGCCGCTTCTCGACGCGGACCCCGAACTGGCGGCGGCATCGACGTTTCACCATTGCGAGATTTCGATTCGCATGGACGACAAACCGTCGCAGGCGCTCCGACAGGGCCGGTACAAATCCTCCATGTGGCGAGCGATCGAGGCCGTGAAGACGCGTGAGGCCGATGTCGCGGTCTCGGCCGGAAACACCGGTGCGCTGATGGCCATGGCCAAGTTCTGTCTGCGCACGATGGCGAATATCGAGCGTCCGGCGATCGCCGCGATCTGGCCGACCCTGCGTGGCGACAGCATCGTGCTCGATGTCGGCGCGACGATCGGCGCGGACGCGCAGCAATTGATCGACTTCTCGATGATGGGCGGCGCCATGGCGCGGGCTCTCTTCGGCGTGGAGCGCCCGACCGTCGGCTTGCTCAATATCGGCGTGGAGGAGGTCAAGGGTCAGGACGAGATTCGCGAGGCTGGCCGTTTCCTCAAGGAGACGCCGCTGTCCGGCATCGACTATCGCGGGTTCGTCGAAGGCGATGACCTCGGCAAGGGCACCGTGGATGTCGTCGTGACCGAAGGCTTTACCGGCAACATCGCGTTGAAGACGGCCGAGGGAACCGCCAAGCAGATCGGCGCCTATCTGCGCGCCGCGATGTCGCAGACCTGGCTTGCCAAGGCCGGATACATCCTGGCCAGGAGCGCCTTCGAACGGCTTCGCGACAAGATGGACCCGCGCAAGGCCAATGGCGGCGTGTTTCTCGGCCTCAACGGCATCGTCATCAAGAGCCATGGCGGCACGGATGCGGAAGGGATCGCGGCGGCGATCGATCTGGCTCACGCGATGGCCCGCAACGGCCTGCGCGAAAAGATCGAGGCGGACCTCAATAGCTTCTATCTGCGCGTTTCCGAGGAAGCCGTCGCAATTCCCGAAAGCAATCTGCAATGACGAATGAAACGAGATCGGTCGTGCGCGGAACCGGCTCGGCCCTGCCCGAACGGATCATGCGCAACCAGGATTTCGAAGGCATCGTCGAGACCTCCGACGAATGGATCCGCCAGCGAACGGGCATCGCGGCGCGTCACATCGCCGGCGACCACGAGACCACCGTGTCGCTCGCCGAGGCGGCGGCTCGGCAAGCTCTCGCCGCCGCCGGTCTCGAACCCGCCGACATCGACCTGATCGTCCTGGCGACCGCGACCCCCAACAACACGTTTCCTGCCTCTGCCGTGCAGGTTCAGCATCGACTTGGCATCTCACATGGCTTCGCCTTCGACATTCAGGCCGTGTGCAGTGGTTTCGTCTATGCGCTGACCACCGCCGATCTCTACCTGAAGAGCGGCATGGCCCGCCGGGCGCTCGTCATCGGCGCGGAAACCTTCTCGCGTATTCTCGACTGGGAAGACCGGTCGACCTGCGTGCTGTTCGGCGACGGCGCCGGAGCCGTGGTGCTCGAAGCGACCGCCGAAACCGGTGCGGGCGACGCGCGCGGCATCATCGTCTCGCGGCTGCGCTCGGACGGCGCCCACCAGTCGAAGCTGTATGTCGATGGCGGCCCCTCGACCACCGGGACGATCGGCAAGCTGCGCATGGAAGGCCGCGAGGTTTTCAAGCACGCGGTCGGGATGATCACCGACGTGATCGAGGACTCGTTCGCGGCGGCCGGCGTAACGGCCGATGATATCGACTGGTTCGTTCCCCATCAGGCGAACCGGCGGATCATCGATGCCTCGGCGAGGAAACTCGGGATCGCCGCCGAGAAGGTGGTGGTGACCGTCGACCGGCATGGCAACACCTCGGCCGCCTCGATCCCGCTGGCGCTCGACGCGGCGGTTCGCGACGGTCGCATCAAGCGTGGTGATCTCGTGCTTCTGGAGGCTATGGGCGGCGGCTTCACCTGGGGTGCGGTTTTGCTCCGCTGGTAGATATCAAGCCTTGATTCAGATGATGTTTTCGCTAAAGTGTGGCCATACGTAAGGGCGCCGACCAGCGATCTGTGTCCGACGGTCTTCCAGAAAGTTAGGGGACATGTATGGGAGACAAGACCCTCACCAGGGCCGACCTTGCCGAGGCGGTTTTCAGGAAGATCGGTCTGTCCAGGACGGAGTCGGCGCAACTTGTCGAAATGGTCCTCGACGAGATCTGCTCGACCATCGCCAGCGGGGAATCGGTCAAGATTTCGTCGTTCGGATCGTTTCTGGTTCGCAAGAAGAACGAACGCGTCGGGCGGAATCCGAAGACCGGCGAGGAAGTGCCGATCTCGCCCCGGCGTGTCGCGGTGTTCAAGCCTTCCAACGTTCTGAAGGACCGGATACTGGGGGCGCATGGCGAGCGACGTCCGAAAGCGCACGGTCTCGAGATGCTGAAAGCCGCCGAGTAAGGCCGCGACGGTCGATTGGTCACCGCCATGACGGAAAAGAGCGTCGACGCCTTTCGCACGATCAGCGAGGTCGCGGGAGATCTCGACCTGCCGCAACATGTTCTGCGGTTCTGGGAAACCCGCTTCCCGCAGATCAAGCCGATGAAGCGGGGCGGCGGTCGTCGCTATTACCGCCCGGACGATGTCGAGCTTCTCAAGGGCATCCAGTATCTCCTGTACGTCAAGGGTTTCACCATCAAGGGCGTGCAGCGGATCCTGAAGGAAAACGGCGCGCGCTTCGTCGTGGCGGTCGGTTCGGGTGACATCGCGGCGCTCGAACAGATTCAGGCGGGGCGGCAAAGCGCGGCAAGTGCCGGCGCGAACGACGAGCCCCATCTCGACGATATCGATCTGATTGCGCCCGAATCGCGGGAAGAGGCTGGCAAACCGACCGCCGCGGCGGACGGACCCGGCAAGCCCTTTGCCGGGTTGCTGAAACGTCACCGCAACGCCGGCACCGAAGACGGCCAACGCGGCGGATTGCTCCCACGCGAGAGCGCCGACGAACTCGACGACGTGATCCTGCAGTTGCTCGAATGCAAACGTCTTCTCGACCAGGTGCGGTGACGTCGACCGGCTTGACGCGGTGTCTGCGCCTTTCGACGCTCAGGGCCTGCGGGAAACGGCATTCGACCCGGCCGCCACAGCGGCGCAGTCTGCGGTCTCCGACGATCGCCTGAACGGCTTCGCGCGGCCCGCCGCTGCACACGGCGATCCGGCACTGGCATTGTCGCCGTTTCAATCGGGAGCGGGAAGGGCGCTTTTCGCGAGATCGCGTGCGCCGCACTGCATTTGCCTGTTGCGCGCAATGCCCGGATTATCTAGGACAGTCAGCAGTCGGAGCGTAGCGCAGCCTGGTAGCGCACCTGAATGGGGTTCAGGGGGTCGGAGGTTCGAATCCTCTCGCTCCGACCATTCCCAAAGCCTTGCAGGGCAAGGGACCGCCGCGCAGAGCTTTTCCTGAGCGCGCGGCCCTTGGAACCTCGTCATCCCGGCCTTGAGCCGGGACCCATGCCGCGACTTTCATCCCCATCCTGTCGGTCAACGGATTGGCGGCTCAAGCGGCTTGGAATGGATCCCGGCTCAAGGCCGGGATGACGACCGTGTTGGACGGTTTCGCCAATCGCCGAGGCTGAGAACGGCGCGTGGCATAGCGGCTCGGCACCCCTCTCGCCCCTTGTGGGAGAGAAAGCCTTTTCACGGGCTTAGGCCGAGCCTTGCGAGGTCTAAACTGTAGAAAAGGCCAGTGAGGGGTGTCACCGGACCAACCGCCGCCGCGATGGCGGAGAAGCCGCCCACCCCTCTCTTGCGATGTCTATCGTTTAGCGCGTTACTCGCTAAGCCGATGAAATCGCTTTCTCTCCCACAAGGGGCGAGAGGGCCGTGGCTGTCGGCATTGTGGCCGTGATTGAGGCGGGTTGTCGGCGACAGGAGAGTGGAGTTTAATGACCCGCAGCGCTGCATTCACAAGTGAGGATGACGAAACCGCCTTTCCGTTCTATCGGTATGAATGGTGCGACCTGTCGCCCTGCTGAGCGCTGACCGGTAAAATTTTCGGACAACTTCGGAGGTTAAATGAAGATAGAGGGATTGCGCGAATTCCTATCCATCAAACCGTTCGAGCCCATCGATCTGCCACCATTGACCATTTTGGTCGGGCCGAACGGAAGCGGGAAAACTCATCTCCTTCAAGCCATTGAGCAGGGAGCCGTCAGTTCTGACCTTTTCCTAGACGAAACGGGACAACGCGCCGGCTACCAAGTCCCCTGGGGACAGGTTCTTCGCCTCGAAAATGGAATTGCACCACACGCTGCTTTGCTGACAACTCATGAAACGCAAATATTCCAACGGACACACCCCAACCGGATTCAGTGGAAAATCTCTTGGGGCGTTTCGAGCAGCTAAGAGAGCAATGGCTTGCTCCAAATCTAGCGGCCCTTAATGAGGTGCTGGGGCCAGAATGGCGCGCGCTACTTGAGCCTGGAGAAGATGTTTGGCGATTGGGCTCCAAAGAAATCGCGAGCCGCGCTCGGATAGAATCATCATCAACGAATGCTTCCATAAGCGAGATCTACAAGAAGGCTGAGAGGCCGTTTCGAAACCCTGCCAAGACCAGCCTCCATGGTTCACCCGGGACGCCCAAACCCGCGGAAATCGGGTATCATGTCATTGCGGAGCGACCATCCGAGGGGCCTTTGAACCCGCCGCANAGAGGCCGTTTCGAAACCCTGCCAAGACCAGCCTCCATGGTTCACCCGGGACGCCCAAACCCGCGGAAATCGGGTATCATGTCATTGCGGAGCGACCATCCGAGGGGCCTTTGAACCCGCCGCAGTGAGTTTCGAAACGGACTCTGAGAGCGCGCTTGTGTCGCCACCGCCAGAGAAAGAAATAACGCATCCTCATCATCACCGCCCGGAATTTGTGACGCTTAAGTCCTTTATTGCAAAGGCCGCCAACGTAAGAGTCCGTTTCGAAACTCACTGCGGCGGGTTCAAAGGCCCCTCGGATGGTCGCTCCGCAATGACATGATACCCGATTTCCGCGGGTTTGGGCGTCCCGGGTGAACCATGGAGGCTGGTCTTGGCAGGGTTTCGAAACGGCCTCTAAGAGTCCGTTTCAAAACTCTCTACCACGCAGTTCGGAATGAGATTTGGCCGCTGTCAGCGATGCAGTTTCGCCGGTTTCCTGCCCGTGGGGGTTATGCGGAGAAACTACGAACATCGGCTTTCCGGGGTTTCGAAACGGCCTCTAAGAGATGTCTCCCCACTTCAGATTTCAAATGAAGAGATTCGTGAGCTGGCAAGTTGGCCCACTTTCAGCGCGCTTGAACCAAATATCGCAGGTGTTTTCGCTGTCTACAGGGATGTCAGGTTCGCGAATGATATGAAAAGATTGACGGATGAAAGAGAGGGTACCAAAAAACATCTAGATAATATTGAATTTTTAGAGAGCTATGGTCCCCCACCTTGGGAAAAAATATCAACATTATTGAAGAATTTTGGACTAAACTATAATGTAGTTTCACCGTCTCATGAAATTTCCGAGGCTTGCAGTTTCGTATTGCAGCGATTGGACAATGGTGCAAGGGTATCCATCGAAGCACTTTCATTGGTGGAGAAAGTGTTGCTTCGGTTCGCACTATCTCTGTTACAGTTCGATCCGCGCAGGATCACCGTTACTGAGCCAAAGCTGCTCCTGCTCGATGAAATGGACGCGTCACTCCATCCTGAAATGGTCCATCGGTGGCTGACAGCCATCCAAGAGGGGTTAGTAGTAGAGCGCGGTATGTTCTGCATCCTCACGACGCATTCGCCGACCACCGTCGCGCTCGCACCTGAGGATGCCTTGTTCGAGATGGCCGACAGCGCTTCTTCGCCACGAAAAGTCACGAAACAGCAAGCTCTAAACCGGCTTACCTTTGGGGTTCCTACTCTCTCAATCGATTATTCCGGTCGTCGACAGGTGTTAGTGGAGAGTGACACCGACGCCGCGAGCTATGAGCAGCTTGCGGCGGTAATGAAGGCCCGTCTGAATTTGCCACGAACCCTTACGTTCATGTCGACAGGCGTGCGCAACGGAAAGGACGAAACCAATACCGGCTGCCGGAGCGTGTCAACGAATGTGAGACAGCCGGAGCGATAGATTAAGCTTGGAGTTGGAGCTTGTTGTTGGGCGGATTGATCCAGACG
>NZ_JAZHLJ010000119.1:0-7682 GCF_036549495.1 Aurantimonas sp. C2-5-R2 | reverse complement strand
ATCGCTCCTTCGGGAGGTTCTGGCAGGCTTCAGCACCCGCCACGATACGCCGCCTTCTCAGGCCCCATCACCCATTTTCAGCCATAGCTCTGACGTCGGCGCACTCGATCGCAAGTCGACTGGGGAAGCGAACGTGATCAATGATGACGACCAAGTGCGCTAAACCCGAGTGAGGTTGCCGGGTCGCCGCCGCCGCGCCACCCTGGCAACACGCTCAAACAATACGATATCGACACCCAAGCGCCGTCGTCGGAACCATTGATCGTTCGCCTATCGAAGCATTCGCCAACTGATTCTTTTCTATAACGCTTGCGTACCGCTCCGTTATCGCGGTATGGAGCGTTTTCGGCAGCATTAAACGTGAATATGCTTCGCCAATCGAATTACATGGTGGTACCTTCTTCCAGGCGGCGATAACTGCGCCAAACATGCGCATCCGCTCTACCAGCCACCCAGCCGCTGCCACAATCGCTTGCCTGCGTCTCATGCGGGCCGAGCAGGAGCGTTGTGGCCTGCCATATGACCTTGAAGGAAACAGAGGAGACTTCATGTCCCGTACCCATGCGACAAACGCAGAACTGACGCTGACCAATCAGATCTACAGCGGCGACCCGCTTCTGGATCGCGAAACGGACCAATATCGCAACGAGTACGTGACAACCTTTGTCGAGAAATGGGACGAACTGATCGACTGGCACGCGCGTGCCGAAAGCGAGGGACAATTCTTTACCGACGTGCTGAGGGCACGCGGCAAAGAGACTGTTTTCGACGTTGCCACTGGCACAGGTTTTCATTCGGTGTGCCTGACCGAAGCCGGCTTCAACGTGACCTCCGCCGACGGCTCGGCGTCGATGCTCGCCAAGGCGTTCGAAAACGGCCAGGCGCGCGGCCTCATCCTCAAAACCGTGCAGGCGGACTGGCGCTGGCTCAATCGTGACATCCACGGCAAGTATGACGCGATCATCTGCCTCGGCAACTCATTCACCCATCTGCACGAAGAGCAGGATCGGCGCCGGGCGCTCGCCGAATTCTACGCCGCGCTGAAGCACGACGGAATTCTGATTCTCGACCAGCGTAATTACGATACAATGCTTGACGAGGGTTTTTCTTCAAAGCACAAATATTACTATTGTGGCGACAAGGTCAGCGCCGAGCCTTCTCATATCGATGAGGGTCTCGTGCGCATGCTTTACAGCTTTCCCGACGGCGCAAAATATGCGTTGAACCTTTGCCCCATCCGCAAGAATTACGTTCGCCGCCTTCTGTCCGAAGCCGGTTTCCAGCGCGTGCGCACCTATGGCGATTTCCAGGAAACCTATGCCGAGAACGACCCGGATTTCTTCATTCATGTGGCAGAAAAGTCCGCGCTGCAACTCGTCCGCCCGAGTGGCGGCTCACACGCCACATCAAGTCTGCGCAACAGCGCCGAGAATTATTACGACAGCAATGACGCCGACATCTTTTACTCCACGATATGGGGTGGGGAAGATCTTCATATCGGCATCTATGACGATACGCGGGACATTCGCGCCGCAAGCGACGAAACCGTCGACCGCATGGCAGCTCTCGTTCCGGATCTTGGGCGGTCGACGCTGATTCTCGATATCGGCGCCGGCTATGGCGGCTCGATGCGACGGGTTGTAATGGGCCACGGCTGCGCGGCCACATGCCTGAACATCTCCGAGACGCAGAACGCCTACAATCGCGCCAGGACGAGTGCCGCCGGGCTCGCAGGCAAGATCAATATCCTCCACGGCGCGTTTGAGGATATTCCCGAACCCGGCGGCTCCTATGACGTCGTGTGGAGTCAGGATGCGATGCTGCATTCTGACCAGCGTGAAAAGGTGCTGGAGGAAGTATGGCGGGTATTGAAGCCCGGAGGCTACTTCGTCTTCACCGACCCTTGCCAGAAGAACGATGTGGCCGAAGGCGTGCTGCAACCGGTCTACGACCGCTTGCAGCTTGGCAGCCTGGGTTCGTTCCAATTCTACCGCGAGACCGCACAGGCACATGGCTTCGAGATATTGCGCCAGGACGACATGACCTTGCACCTGCGCACCCACTACGACCGGGTGCGTGAAGAACTGGTCGCCAATTACGACAGGTTGCGCGAAAACGGGGCCTCGGCGGAATATCTCGACAAGATGAAGGTCGGACTGGCGAATTGGGTCAAGGCCGCCGACGATGGTTATCTGGCCTGGGGTATCCAGTTGTTCCGCAAAGCCGGTTGATCCGCCGACCGGCGGCCCATTCATACGCCATCAGTAAGGCTCACGAATTGGCTGGCGCCGAAACCTCGCCAGCCACGATGTGCCAACGCGTCCGCATAAGTCATGTGCGCAACCGACATCCGGCGTGGCACGCCGCTCTTCACCTCGCTGCCCGCACTCCCGTCAAACGCAAGGAGCAAATCAATGAACGACAAGACCTGGCTGTTCACGAGCGAATCTGTGTCGGAAGGCCATCCCGACAAGGTCTGCGACCGGATATCGGACGCCATCCTGGACGCGTATCTTGCCGCCGACGCCGATTGCCGTGTCGCATGCGAGACGCTGGCCACGACGGACCACGTGACCATTGCCGGCGAAGTGCGCGGTCCCGAAGAAATCCGCCAGCGCGTCGAGCAAATCGCGCGCGAGGCGATCAGGGATATCGGCTACGAGCAGAAAGGGTTTTCCTGGCGCACATGTGCCGTCCACAATCTCCTGCATGCGCAATCGACCGACATCGCCATGGGTGTCGACGAAGGGGACAAGGGCGAAGAAGGTGCTGGCGATCAGGGCATCATGTTCGGCTATGCCTGCAATGAGACCCCGGAATTGATGCCGGCTCCGATCCAGGCCTCGCATCGGATCCTGCGACTGATGGCCAAAGACCGTAAGTCGGGCAAGCGGCCGGAGTTCGGCCCTGACGCTAAGAGCCAAGTGACGCTGAAATATCGCAACGGCAAACCCGTGGGGCTCGACACCGTAGTTGTTTCCACACAGCATATCGAAGGGCTCAGCCAAAAAGATGTACGCGCGCTCGTCGAGCCTTACCTCGCCGCGGTGTTCCCGACGGAATGGTCCGTACCAGACGACCGCCTGATCGTGAACCCGACCGGCAATTTCGTCATAGGAGGACCTGATGGCGATGCCGGGCTGACCGGGCGCAAGATCATCGTCGATACCTATGGCGGTGCGGCGCCCCATGGCGGCGGCGCCTTCTCCGGAAAGGACCCGACCAAGGTCGATCGCTCCGCAGCCTATGCCGCGCGCTATCTGGCGAAAAACGTCGTCGCCGCAGACCTTGCCGACAAATGCCAGATACAGCTCGCCTATGCGATCGGTCTTCCGGAACCGGTTGCGCTCTATATCGAAACATTCGGCACGGGACGAGTGGACACCGACAAGCTGTCCTCGGTATTGCGCGAGCTGGTCCGCCTCACCCCGCGCGGCATTCGCGAGCATCTTGGCCTTCTCAAGCCGATCTATGCCCGCACCTCCGCCTACGGCCATTTCGGCCGCCTCCCCGACGAAGACGGTGGCTTCTCATGGGAAAGGACGCATCTGGCCGAGGAACTGGCGCGGGAATTCGGTGTCACGCATGCAGCTGAATAGGTGTATTTCCCAACGCCTGCCAATTGTTGCATCGTTCCGCGAACCTGCAACGAAGCAACCAAACGGGCTGCTATCCCTCTCGCACTTTTCTCCAACCTGATCACCCTCGCTATTGCGGAGTCGACCTGGGGATCACGCAGCCACCTATGGATCAGGTTGGTGCTCATCGCATAGCGCCGCGCCACATGTGCAACCGTAACTCTTGTATGGTTTGCCGACGGGGTTTCCCGTCGGCAAACCAACCAGAATCCTATTGCGCGGCGGCGCGGGCGGCGTCGAGCCAGCCATCCACTTCAGCGCGGTTGTCTTCGATCCAAGCGGCTGCCTGAGCCTCGATGTCATCATCGCCTTCATTCATCGCGGCGTTCTGCGCGAAGATCGCGGACAGTGGGATGCTAACCTCTTCCAGTAGCGTGCGCACTGCGGGGTTGTCTTCCAGGAACGCGGTGTTCACGACCGGAACGATGTCGTTGGCCGGGAAACCAAGGGTGCAGGGGTCGCTCACGCAGCCATCGACACCTTCCATCGTCGCCGCATCGGCTAAGTTCATCAGCGATTCGGGCAGATCGACCTCGGGCACCTCGATCCAGACGACATCCTCGCCGGGGACAAGTTCGTTCACCGTCCAGTTGGGCGTCCAAGTGTAGAACAGGATCGGCTCGCCGCCCTGATACGCGGCGACGGCATCAGCCATCGACGCGGAATAACCTGCCTTGATCGGATTAACGTGGTCACGCAGATCATAGGCATCAAGGTGGTGTTCGATATTGATCTCGCAGCCCCAGCCGGGAGGGCAAGCGACCATGTCGGCCTTGCCGTCGCCATTGCGGTCGAAGGCTTCCTTGACTTCGTCACGCTTGAAATCGTCCAGCGTGGTGATCCCGAATTCATCGGCGCTGGCCTTGTCGACAAGATAGCCTTCCAGCGCGCCGCCCTCGGCCACGGCTCCGACGAGTTCGGCGTCGCCCTCAAAGGAATCGCGATAGGTGTTGTGCAACGGGAACCAGCCGTCGACCCACATCGTCACATCGCCAAAGGCAACCGACTGATAGAAGATCGGGTTGTCGAGCGTCATCGTGTCGTTCATCTCATAGCCGAGTTCTTCGAGCATCTGCGCATAGATTTCGGTGTGGAACCAGCCGGTGTCCCAGGTGGGCTGGGCCATCTGGATCGTCGTCCCTTCACCGGGCATGTCTTGGGCGAGCGCGCCGGTCGCGGCGGCAAAGCCGACCCACGCTGCGGTTCCAAGGGTAAGAGCGGTTTTCTTCTGAATGATCATCATATCTGATCCTTTCTTCGGAGGCGGCACTGGGTGCCGCGTTTACGACGGTGCCTTGGCACCGTCGTGGAGAATGTTCAGGGTTTGGCCGCTGTGTCGTCGGCAACCGGCGCTGCCCCCTTGCCGCGCAAGGTGCGGGTCAGCACCTGACGCAGGGAAAGCGTGCTGCCTTCACCAAGCCCCTGGGTGATGCGATCCAGAACGATGGCCAGGATCACAATTCCGACGCCACCCGCCGTTGCCCCGCCCACGTCAAGCCGACCAAGGCCGGTGTTGACGATCAGACCAAGGCCGCCGGCGCCGATCAGGGCGGCGATCACCACCATCGACAGCGCAAGCATCAGCGTCTGGTTCAGGCCCGCCAATATCGTACGCAGCGCCAGCGGGATTTGCAAATCCCACAACATCTGCCACTCGGTCGACCCGAAGGCGCGCGCCGCCTCGGTCAGGTCGCCGCGCACGTTGCGGATGCCCAGATTGGTCAGGCGAACCATCGGCGGAATGGCAAAGATGATTGTGGCGATGATGCCGGGTGTCATTCCGACTCCGAACAGCATGACGATCGGCACCAGATAGACGAAGGACGGAATGGTCTGCATGATATCGAGGATGGGCCGCGTAATCCGCCAGAACATATCGCTGCGCGCGGCCAGAATGCCCATCGGCAGACCGATGATCGCACAGAACAGAACCGACGTCACGATCATCGCAAGGGTCGTCATCATTTCGGGCCAGAGGCCGATCATGTCGACAAAGGCAAATCCGATGAGGGTGAAGATCGCAATGCCGCGCCCCGCCCATTTCCACGCGGCAAGGGCGAAAACCACCGTGGTCACGATCATTGGCACGAACAGCAGAAAAGCGTTCATGTTGTTCAGAACCAGCGTCACGGGCACCTGCGCGGCGCGGAACAACGGCCGGAAATTCGGCACCAGCCAGCCCCGGACAAAGGTGTTGATCCAGTCGTCGAATGGAATCGTGGCGATATCGGCAGGACTGATCATTGGGCTGCCTCCTTGGCGGGGTTTGCGTCCCCGGTGGTATCTGGGGCGTCATAGTCAGGGGGGGCCGGAATATCGTTGTCAAGCTGCGCCAGCACGGCCTGGGTTTCGACCACACCGAGCAACCGGTCGTCGTCACCGGTCACGGCAATCGGCAGACCGGTGCCCGCCGGGCCGTACAGTTCATGAAGAAAAGTATCCTGGTTCACTGCCGTGAAATCGGTGATCAGGGACGCACCAAGTGCGGCGTCGCCCGGACTGTCGCGGCGCAGCGCAGCCGATACATCACGGTGTGTCACCACGCCTGACACGGTGTCGCCGTCCAGCACATAAAGCGCGTCAAGCTGCGACTCCTCCATCCGGCGCAGCGCAACCTCGGCGCTGTCGGTGTGCAGTTGCGCGGTCACCGGAGCAGTCGACACATCGCCGGCGGTAAAGACCCGGCCACGGTCGATATCGGCGACGAAGGCCTGCACATAATCGTCGGCAGGGTTGCTTACGATGTCCTGCGCGGTGCCGACCTGCACGAACAGACCGTCCTTCATGATGGCGATCGTGTCGCCCAGAAGCATCGCCTCGTTCAGATCGTGGGTGATAAAGACGATGGTTTTCTTCAGCTTTTTCTGAAGCTCCAGCAGTTCATCCTGCATCTCGCGGCGGATCAACGGATCGAGCGCGCCAAAGGGCTCGTCCATCAGCAACACCTGCGGGTCGGATGCCAGCCCCCGCGCCAAACCGACACGCTGCTGCATCCCGCCCGACAGATCACCCGGCAGGCTGTCAGCCCATGCCACAAGACCCACCTGTTCAAGAACGGCCAGGGCCCGCTCCCGGCGTTCTTCCGGCGCCATTCCCTTCACCTTCAGCCCATAGGCCACGTTGTCGGCAACGCTCCAGTGGGGAAACAGCGCGAAATGCTGGAACACCATGGTGATGGTATTGCGTCGGATAGTCCGCAATGCCTCACCCTTCGCCTGCGCGACATCCTGACCATCGATGATGATCTGCCCCGAGGTCGGCGGAATCAGCCCGTTCAACAGGCGTACCAGTGTCGATTTGCCGGACCCCGACAGCCCCATGACGACAAAGATCTCGCCTTCGGCCACCTCGAAAGTTGCGTCCTGAACCGCGACGGTCGCGCCCGTCGATTCAAGGATCGCCTCCTTTCCCTCGCCCCGCCGGAGCATGTCCAAAGCGGCGTCCGGGCGGTCGCCGAATATCTTGTAGAGGCTGGTGATTGCGATCTTGGCTGTCATGTAACTCCCTATTTCGCCGAAGGATGTGGCGCGGCTTACTCGACCCCGCGCGTTGTTCCGCGCAGGTTCTATATTGGGTATGAAACGTCGTATAAGGGACTTGGATCCAGGATCAAAGAGGTGGCTCGGTTTGTCTGAACAGGCTCGACGGCTTGATAAGTGGATCGTCTGCCGGGTTTTATGCCGCTGCGAGAAGCGGTTGATTGAAGTAGGCGTGGTCCGGAGTTTTCCGGCCCAGGCTCGAATGTGGGCGTCTTGCGTTGTAAAAGTCGAGGTACCGGCCGATCGATGTCCGGGCGTGGCTGACGGTCTCATAGGCCCGAAGATAGACCTCCTCGTATTTGATGGATTTCCAGAGCCGTTCGACGAAGACGTTGTCGCGCCAGGCGCCCTTGCCGTCCATGCTGATCTTGATGTCGCTGGCGAGCAGGACCTTGGTGAAGTCGATGCTGGTGAACTGGGCGGATTCAACCGGTCGTCGCAACAGGTGCTATAATACTCGCTTCCAAGAGAAGCGCGAGGGTTTCTGCTGGAGACTTCCAACCGA
>NZ_JAZHLJ010000118.1:0-7906 GCF_036549495.1 Aurantimonas sp. C2-5-R2 | reverse complement strand
CGGCTTCGATCGGGCTACGCCCTCACAAAGCCGGAGACCGACCGCTTATCGTAGTTGTCGCGGAACCGCTCAGGCTAGTCGCCGCTCGATAATCAGTCTTCCTTGGCGGCATTACGCTTGCGCATCGCGGCCACTCGGCAGCGATCGGAACAGAATTTTGCGTCTATCCGACGATGGGCCATCCGACCGGTAAAGAATGCGGCGTTGCAGTTGGCGCAGCGGGCCAGATCCACGTCATTGATGGCCGCCGTCGTCACTTCGAGGCACATTAGATGCAGCAAGCTTTTGGGGTGGAACACCATGCGCCCTTTGCCGTCACCGGCAAATTCGACCGACGTTTTCAGGGGCGCCGATTGGAGAAGATTGTTCAGGTCGGTGGACTTTTCGGCGACGGATTTTCCGAACGATTTCGTTAGCGCGTGGCACAGGCCTTCGTGTCTGTCCTCGACCCATTCGACGGGCCATTCCTCGATCCCATCAGCACCGACTATGCCCTCGTCGAGAAAGCCATAGCGCTCCATGAAGGCTATGCGGGCCTCGGGCGTCTTGGTGTTCACGTATTGAAGCGCCAGCGGGTTTTCCAAATCGATCGATTCCAGCAAGACCGGCGCTCGCCGATCGGTGCGGCCTCGTAGCCATTCCCTTGGTCTGGCCGAGATCTTCTCTCCGAAGAAGTTTGTTTCGACCGTCTCTCCGCGATCCACGATCTCGATGCCGTCAGGGCAGCGGCTCCATTCGAGTGAAAGCGGAAACATGCCCAACCCCTTTGTTACGGCTATTCACCATTGTTCCAGATATGGCGCGATTTCGTCCATTACGAGATGGCGCAAACGACCGCAAGTCGTTACGGATGATTACGCAATATCCGTGATATGAGCAATATATGCAGGACAATCGAAGCCTAGACTTGCTGTGGGGTGCGGAGGCGATTGGCGGCGCGCTTGGCGTCTCGACGCGGCGCGCGTTCACGCTTCTTGAAGGTCGGGAGATCCCGGCGAAAAAGGTCGGTGGGCGGTGGGTGGCTGAACGCAGCGCCCTGCGCGGTTTCTTCCTCGAAGCGAGGAAGGCGGCCTGAACCATGTCCCACATACTCGAAACCCGCCGCTTGGGGCGACGGGCTTCTGGAATGCTGTCTCTTGGTCGGGACAACTATTCAGATAGCGCAGGCATCCCGCATAATGGCGCGTCGGTCGAACATTCGGTCTGTCTCCCTTGCTGGATCGTGTGTGACCCATTATGTATTATACAAGAGACCAAATGTAAACCCTTTAGGGTCATACAATGTCTAAAAGGGATCACTAAGGGGTGAAATGAGGTGATGACTTCAAGCCAGATCAGGGCGGGGCGGGCTCTGGTGGATATGTCGCAGTCGAGGCTCGCCGAGTTGGCGGGGGTATCGCTTCCGACGATCAAGCGAATGGAACGGCTTGGGCCGGGGCGCAGCGCTGCGGATAATGTCGAGGCGGTGCAGCGGGCGCTTGAGGCGGCCGGCGTCGAATTTATCGCGGCCAATGGGGGCGGCGCCGGTGTGAGGCTAAAGAGGGAGGTTGCAGATGGTTGAGAGCGCGCAGGTTGTCCCGTTCCCGTGTGCAGCGCGGGTTGCGCTGGTGCAGAGCGCGGCGGCAGGCATAGCCGCGGCACGGTCGGAGAAGTCGGCCCTAATGGCTTGGCAAAGGGTCGTCGTCCGCCTTGAACGGCAGATGGCTGATATCGGGCTTAATGTCGAAACGATCGACGGAGAGATTGGCGCCCTGGCGCTCGTCGTAAAGCTGGAGTTGAGGCGGCGGGCAACGCAAAGCGCTGCCGAGCAAGGGGGCGATGCGGCATGAAAAACAACACTGTCTTCATCGGCTTGCCTCCTGCGGCAATGGCAGACACTCGACTTTCAGCCTGCGATTTCCGGGTGCTTATGGCTATCGCCTCGCACGACAGGCTCGGGCGCAACGGGCGAGGCTGCTTCGCCTCAGTCGGAACACTGGCGGGTGAGGCGCGCTGTGCAATTCGGGCGGCTGAACGTTCAATCAGTCATCTGAAAATTTGCGGCTATGTGAAGTCGTCCGCCCGCGAGGATGACCGGCGGCAACGGGTCTACCGAGTGGCTTATGACGAGAGCACGACCGACAAATCTGTCGGTGAAACAGAGGGAGATCACCGCCAAAATCGGCCAAAATCACCGCCAGATTTTCAGAAGACGGCCCATAAAAATCAAATGGTTGGTGGGGGCAAGCATATGAAGCATATCGTGTCAAACGGAGAACCATATGCAGAAGAAACTGCGTCATTTTTGCAAAACGCCGACTTCCTAGATCGGGAAATCCGGCGAGGATCTCAAAATCTCGGCGGCTGGCTTGCTCAGGTGGGGCGCTACATTCCGCACGCTTCTGATGATGAGCTTGGGCGGATGCTCAAAGAGCTGGAAGTGATCGTAGAGGCGCATTCAGATTTCAGCGATCCTAATGCGGGGTGGGCTGAACGCCTCCTCATTGAGATTGGCGACAGGATCGATACGCCAGATGGCATCTCGACGGGCACGGCCGGTTGATGATCGATCATCACTTCGTAGAGGACGATAGAGCGATGGGCAGGATCGTGGCTTTCCCAATGGACGAGGACCGGCGGCTGGTGCTGCGGATGGTCCAAACCCTCGAATGGCAGACGCCAACAATGGGCCGGCGGTTCTGGCGATCGACGCTCGATAGCCTGCGCCTGAAACTCGCGGCGGCCGGCCTCGATGATGATGCGATAGACCTGCGGGTGAGGCAGATTGCGGCGACGGTCGAATCGGAGTTGCGGGCTCGTGCCGACGCCGGCGCCCCGCTGCCATACGAGGCAGCTTGATAGGCGATCGTCCCAATGGCTTTCTGGATAGCCTCCGCAAACTGTCCTTATCACACGCATTCCCGGTTCACCCGGGCAGACCTTGCAACCAATCGGCTAAATGAATATTGTCTTTGTCAGAAGGCACGTCGCCTTCGAGAAAGGTCAGATCGCCTGAAACAACCTTTCGCCGCTGCTCCGGCAGTCCACGCGTAACGCGAGATAACCAAGTGTCTGGCGAGTGAAAGCCTCCTTCGGGAGGCTTTTCCATTTTTAGCGTCGAGCGTTGAATCGCAGAGGCTGCCCCTGAAAGACCTTCCCGCAAAGGACCGGGAACGATACCTTGTTCGAGGTCCTGATCGTCTCGTCCATGGCGTCTTTAGCCACTGCATATGCACTCTCAACCATCATTGCGAGCTGGTGTGGCGCGCCTTTCACCTTCTTCAACGTGAAAAACATCGGGTATCTGTCTCCCGCCTCGTCCTCAATCTGTATGAAATGAACATAGTTGCGCTCTTGCCGAGTCTGCCAGACGGCCGCGGTGGGTAAAGACCTCACCATTCTCGGCAGGTGTGCTGACAGCCGATATCGAGACCGGCAGAACACTCTCGTTGCCGTGTGATCCATGATCTTCCAAGAGGAATCGTGGGTTCCCGCATCGAAGTGGTCTGTGAAGCAATGGTTCGAGAATCGGACATCGATCCTCAGAATCCTCTGGAGTTTGTGCACGTTGCAGTCCACCTGAAACGGCTCAAGGTGGAGGAGGCTGATGTGCTCTCCGTCAATTTCGAGGCGCGGCCAGTACTGGGCCGGGGCCCGGTTCTGGCCTTCGGTCATTAAATTTCACCTTGATTTGGATGACACGCTTAGGGCGCCGGTTAGGTGGCAGAGCCACTTTCGTCATTGCTGACCACGAGCCTGGGCTTCTTGCGAGAGATTCTCCCCCGCCTCTCTTCCTGGGCCTTCTTCACCGCAGCGATCTTCTCTTCCGCAAAGGGCTCCGCAGCCTTGATCAGCCCCTCAAAGCTATAGAGGTTCGGCGCGCTTCCGCTTTTCGTGTGACGCCGTTCGATACGTTCGAGGAGATTGAGCTCTGCAAGCTGCTTGATGCGTTTCTGCACAGTGCGCGGCTTCACGCCGATCGCCCCAGCAATTGTCGCCACGGTCGGGTGCGGAAGGTTCTCTGCCTCCCACCAATAATGAGAGAGGTGGACAATGATGTTCATGTCGATGGCATCGAGCCCGAGAGCTTGCTGTTTTTCGATGATGATGCTCGGAATGACATTCCATCCGGCAGCCATAAGGGTCTTGCCCCATTTTTTCTCATTGACGCGGAGGTTCTCTTTCACCTCCTTCGTTGCTACAGTCTTTTCCACGGAACGCCCCTTCTTGCCGGTGTCTTCTGGGCATATCGGCCTATTGATCAGGGGGTGCAAGGGATGTTGGGGTGAACTCTGGTACGCCCACCCCCGAATGAGAGATCGCCCCAGGGGTGCACATCCAGACGCCCCGCCGGCGACGCTGGGTTCACCCAAAGTAGATTCAGGTCATTCAGATTCAGGCATTCAGGCTAACCGGGTAAGATCCGAAGAACGTATAGGCCCCTGCCTCACGGTTCGCCCGGCTCCCCTCTTGGTCCCCTCACGGCGTATGTCGGAGTAACGGGGCGGTTCCAGGGTTTCATGCTCACGGCGTGACGGCCGCCATGGACATCATGATGTCGATCTCCCGCGACTTGCCGAGCGCCTCCAGTCGGGACCGGATAGCGGTCGTCGAGGCGGCACTGGCGTGGCGCCGCGCCACGGCACAGATTTGTGTCATGACAAGATCCTTCAAACCCTGCGCAAACCAATGACCTGCGCTCGCGGTCAGCGTAAGATTGTTACGATAAAGACAGTCGCGGCGAGCACCCAGATGGCGATCGTGATCCGTTGGAGATATTTGCCCAATGGATTCGGTGGATCCGAAAGTGGAGATGTCGGGGGTGGGACGTGACCGTTTAGAGCGTCATTTGCTTCGCGTCCGCAGGTGGTGATTTCTGGCGCGTGCGCTTGGTTCGGAACAGCAAATCCAACATGTGAAAGGAGGACGTGGGCGAACTTATCGTGGAGCATCGCGAATTGCTGTGGGTGCCACAACTCAGAGAGAGATGCCTCGACCTCGTCTTGGTAGAGGAGCGCTTCAAGATTGATGGTGAGTGGCGGGCGCGGGTCGCACTCGGCGATTTCGGAGAACAGGTTTTCTAGCAGATCCTCTCGAACGGCGATATCGGCGGTCAGGTAATCTTCGTTTCGATCGCGCGGCACGCGCCCCCAACTGGGCATGTCTGTAGTCCAAACGAATAGGGATCCGATGTGATCTTGGTTGTTCGTAGCCCGGAGGCCGATATCGATCCTGTCGAAGCTACGGTCGTAGTCGGACTGGGGCCTGCCATCAGGCATCTCCGCGGAGAAGGCGCGGATGCTGCGCTTTTCCTCTATCCTCCCGGTCCCCGTCAGACGGCGTGCGCTCTTCATCTCTGATGGACTGACCCCCTGCAATTGGATCATATCGAGACGCTTGCGTTCGTCCAAGGAGAAGGCGCCGTAGTCCTCATAGGCTGATTTGATCAACTCCTCGTCCGCTTTACTGAGGGGTTCACCGCTGCCGATGTCGCGTCGAAGGCTCCCGAAGGATCGTACCATGTCGTAGTCGTCGAGCGTGACAGTCAGCATTTGCCAACGTCGGAAATAGCGATGCCGGTATTCATCAACTCGCTCAATCGCGAACGGGTTCAGGTATTTCCGACGCTCGGTTTCCATAGGTCCTCCCCACCGAAATTTAGGCAGAAGAGATTAGTGAGTGCAGATGATCAAGGTCCCGTGGCAGCAGCGGTCATGTCGGCCTCGCGGCTGGGCCGGTGCTCGGCTGTTTCTACAGCCGAAATGCAGCCGGCATCGATGACCCTTGTCGATCCTGGACGGGTCTAGAGTAGACGGCAAATAGACCCCTTCCCAGGAGAACGTTCGTCCGTCGCGGAACCAGTCAGTTGATTAACCGATTGACCGACCACGCACTTTCCTTCGCCAGCCGTCGAGAGTTTGAAAAACAATCAAACCGGAATCTCCCGTTGATGCGTCCCACCGCCCCCTCCAGCTTCCGCCGTATGTGCTTGTACTGCGGTACATTAGACCGGGAAGGCGATGCGATCTGCATAAAGGTGACGCAATTGCAGTGCTCCGGGAACCTCTCGAAGAGCTGCTCGACTGCGGCCAGTCGTTCCGGAAGTCCCTTCGTGTAGTCCAAGCGGTCGACGCTCAGTATCAGCGATCGACCAGCCAAACTCGCTTTCACCTGTTCGCGATACCGGCGTGCCGATGGTGAGGCCGCCAGCGCTTTGAAGGCGTCCGGATCAATGCTGATCGGATATACGCCAGCTCTCGTCGTTTCACCGTACGCGCTTAGGTCTCCATACTTGTGCGCGAGTCCTCCCCGGAGCTCCTGCACAACGTAGTTGCTGAACGATCTCACGTCCGTATGAGTTTGGAATCCGATGAGGTCATAGGCGAAGAGCGAGCGAACCAAGCGCTTATGGTTGAAGAGGGTCGTGAGAATTTCGGGGGCCGGGAACGGCGTGTGCAGGAAGAAGCCAATACGCGGGTTGCAGCCTCTTCGCCGCAGTTCCTCACCAAGGGGAATCAGATGGTAGTCGTGCACCCAGACGAGATCTTCATCCTGAAGGAGCGGCACCAAGCGATCAGCAAAGAACTCGTTGACGGCAGTGTACCGGTCGAAAACGCTTCGGTCGAAGACGGCAAGATCTAGCCGGTTGTGGAACAGCGGCCACAACGTCTGGTTCGCGTAGCCTTCGTAGAACCCCTTGTGGCTCTTCTCGCTCAGGTCGACCGTGGCATAGGTAATCCTGTCTACTTCACGAATATCGGTCGGCTTGATCGAATCCTGGACGATTTGCCCGCTCCAGCCGAACCATAGCCCTCCCGATTCCCGCAAAGCGGAGCTGACCGCGGGAGCCAGTCCCCCAGCGGCCGGCCCGCGGCCGGGAACGGGTACCCTGTTGGATACGACTACGAGGCGGCTCAAGCTTACCTCCGAATCGACAATGTCGCGCACCGCCTCGTGTCTCGAGGCGACCTAACTGGTGTAGCCGAATTCTTGCCCCCCGACCACGGCATCAAGTCTGGCCTCAGGCAGATAGGCACTTCGGAAGCGGGCATGAAGTTCGACGAGGTGAACCGGGCCGGCATCAAAACTTTGTTGCCGATTTCGATACTCCGCTGCCAGGACCCGCCGGCACGTCGCCCTCCGGCAGCCGCACGGCCCGTGCGAACCGCCGCGTCGAAACGTTGATTAGCATCAGGTTCATCGCCCATCGGCCAAGCCAGTCCTCCGATATCGCCCGATCCCAGTTCGGGATCGGAACCTCTCGGCCAACGCTTCGAACGCGGGGGCGTTCGACCACCAACTTGCCGCCGTGGAACCCAATCCGCCCGCGCGTCCTGCCCCAGCGGTACGCCTCGCGCTCGTCGCCCCGGCCATGGCGCGGACCGCAGGCCGCTTCGACATGGCCTCCATCATCGCGCCCAGCGCTTCCATCTCGGCCGCAAGGCACAGCCGCTCGAAGCTCCGTTGAACGTCTGCGAACGCTTCCTCTACAGCCCCGCTGACCGGCACCGTCGTCGATGTGATATCTCACTTCATCGCGTTGCTCTCCGAAGTGGATTCGACACCCCGAGCCTACCGGCTCAAGGCGGGCAACGCCGCCCCTTCAGCGTTTCAACAGCGGCCGGGACATCCCCCGCCGCTTTGGGGTATTTAGCGCCGTATTTCTCGGCGAAGACCGCAACGGCGGCCTCGGCACTCGCCCTGTCCGGCGCGTCCCGCACCTCGCGCAGGTCGGCCTTCATGTTCGGCTGCACCGACTTGGGAACGTTGAGGAGCTTATGCTGCCAGCATGTCAACTTAAAGGAGTGGCTTCAGAGATATTTTCAGCGCTAGCATCGGCCGGAGCGTGTCAACGAATGTGAGACAGCCGGAGCGATAGATTAAGCTTGGAGTTGGAGCTTGTTGTTGGGCGGATTGATCCAGACGG
>NZ_JAZHLJ010000117.1:0-7986 GCF_036549495.1 Aurantimonas sp. C2-5-R2 | reverse complement strand
GGCGTCACATTCACAGACGGCGTCGCCACGCAGGGCGCCGACAACCGCGCCGCTTGATCAAGCCGCGTCACCCAAAATCGGCCATAGCTCGGAGAAGCACGCTTGACGATGCAATTCGGGTTGGACTGGAAAAAGCGACACGGTGGAACGCTTGTCGTGGGGGTCTTGCTGACCTGGCTGTTCTTGTTGTCCCGGCCGGAGTGGTCGCCGATGCATCAGTGGAACAGGGCGCTGGCTGACACCTCGCTGGTGATGGTCGCTTCGTCGATGGCCATCGGCCCGCTGTCCCGCCTATGGACGCCATTTCGTCGGGCCATCCCCTGGCGGCGTGAGTTCGGCGTCTACGGAGTGGTTCTGGCTTTCGCCCATGCCGTGTTTATCCTGATCGGATGGGTGAATCTCGATCTCATGCGGCTGATCGGCTACGAGTTCCATCCGCAATTGCTGCGCTACGTGATGCTTCAACACGGCTTCGGCCTGGCGAATATCATCGGCATTGTCGCGCTGGTCTACGCTGCAATTCTTGCGGTGACCTCCAATAATGCCAGTCAGAGACTGCTGGGAGGGTCGGTGTGGAAGTTTGTCCAGCAGGGTACCTATGTGCTGTGGTGGCTTTCGGTCGCGCACACAGGATATTTTCTCTACCTCCATTTTCAGGACTTCCATCGCCCGACGCCCGAGCCCAATTGGGCGCAGTGGCCATTCGCAATCCTCGTGCTTTCCCTGATGGCCTTGCAGACGGCGGCCTCGTTGCGCACATGGCGCGTCAAGAACAGACCGGCCCTGTCGCTGTCCTAGCGACGAGGTTTTCGGGCATCGTTCGGACCATGCGGGAGCGCTCGAGATAACGGAATGGGCGAAGACGACCCGCGACCATTGCCCTGCGTCACCCGGGGCCAATATGGGCTCGGATCCGCGACCGATGCGCCGTTAAGCCATAAGCGTTATCAGGTGGCTCGTGCCGGTAATGGTTATATGAACGAAACGATGACTGTTCTGCTCATTTTGGCTGGTGGCCTGCTGGTGGTGATCACCACTACAGACGCCATTGGCGGGTTCTTTCGGATCGGCGCCAGCGCGGGGCTTCTCACCCGCCCCGTCGAAGATCTTGTCAGCAAGGTTGTCCTATGGTGGGTGCGGCGGTCCGAAAATCGGAGCCAGCTGAATCTGTTGGGGGCCTATTGCGTAGTCACCCGCACGGTCGTGAGCGTGACGGGGCTCTGGATCGGCTGGAGTCTGATCTATATGTCCTCGCCGGAGGCGGTCGTCACCGCGACGTCAGAGATTGTCGCAGAGACGCTCGAACGCTTTTACTTCGCGGGGTATACAGTTTCGACGCTGGGCCTCGGCGATTTCAAGCCGGGCAACGATACGTGGCGCCTCGTTACGACCGTCACGTCGCTGTCCGGTTTCATGTTTCTGACCTTCTTGGTCAGTTTTCTGGTGACGATCTCGAGCCAGATCTCGGAGCGGCGGTCGCTGGCGATGATCATCACGGCGGCGGGCGATGGCCCGTATGCGATCCTTGATCGTTATCGTCAGGACGACGCTGTCGATCTCAGCCCGCTGTTGAGCATGATCGCGCTGCCGCTGATCAAGACCGCCGAGGCCAGCACGAATTTGCCGCTGCTGCATCGATTTCATTCCGCTGACACGATCGCATCCTATGCCGTGGCGATCGCGAGACTCGACGAGACGCTGACCATACTGGAGCATGGCTGCAAGGGCGGCGAGCACCCCCAGATCGCGCTGGCGCGACACGGCATCGATATGATCGTCGATACCCTTCCGGATGGGGGGCGAAACCACGACGAGGCGGCGTCGCCTTCGTTGGCGCCATTGCGGAAGTCCGGCCTCGATTGCGCATCCGACGAAGAATTCGACCGCGCGACGTCGGAAGAGTCCGTGCGGTATCGTCGCAATCGGCTGAAGAACATGGTCGAGACACTCGGATTTTCCTGGCACCGGGATGTCTACCAGGGTCTGTAGCGCACCTCCGAGCCCATTCCGGCGGTATGGCGTGATCGGACGCAGGTCGCGGCCTAAACCGGGTGTCGATAGGCCTGCCGGTCGGTCTGGCGGTTTCGCCGCAGGCGATCCATCTGTTCGACAAGGCCAGCGAACAGCGTATCAACTGACGATAGCCGCGCCGCGGAAGAGGCTCAATCGCCCGATTTCTTCGGCAGGTCGATGCCGGCGAAAGTCTTGATGACGGCGCTGTCGGCTTCCTTGCCGTAGCCGGCGTTGCTGGCGTTGAGATACATCGCATAGGCGGTCGAGGCGAGCGGCAGCGGGAATTGGAGCGACCGGCCGGTCTCGGTCACCAGCCCCATGTCCTTGACGAAGATGTCGACCGCCGACATCGGCGTGTAATCGCCTTCCACGACGCCCTTCATGCGGTTCTCGAACATCCAGGAATTGCCGGCCGCGTTGGTGACGACGTCGTACATCAGATCGAGCGGGATGCCGGCGCGGGACGCGAGCGCCATCGCCTCGGCGCCGGCCGCGATATGGACCCCGGCGAGCAGCTGGTGGACGATCTTCACCGTCGCGCCGAGACCGATCGTCTCGCCTATATTGTAGACCTTGGCCGCGATTGCACCGAGCAGGGGCTCCAGCGCGTCGAAGACGTCTTGCGGCCCGGCGGCCATGATCGTCATCTCGCCGGTCTCGGCCTTCGCCGCCCCGCCGGAGACCGGCGCGTCCAGCATTTTCAGGCCGGCCGCGCGCAAATCCTCGTCGAAGCGGCGGGCATCGTCGGGCGAGATGGTCGCGGACACCACGACCGGCGTCCCGGGCTTGAGAAGCGGCGCGATGCCGTTCGCGCCGAACAGCGCGTCCCGGCACTGGGCGGCGTTGACCACCAGAAGCACGACCGCATCGAGATCGCCGGCAAAGGCCGAGGCGTCCTGGCCGACGCCGGCGGCTCCCGCCTGCTCGAGCCGCTCTAAGGCGGCGGGGGACAAATCGACGCCGTAGACCGTCAGTCCGGCCCGCAGGGCGGACAGGGCCGCTCCCATCCCCATCGAGCCGAGGCCGATGAATCCCACCTTCATTGCCGCCAATGCGCCCTCCCATCACCTGTTTCATGAGCCTTGGCGGACAACACGTCCGCTTCGGCAATTCAGGGCTGCTGCCTAAGGCTTGCCTGATCCGCCGGCGCGAAGCGACGCCATCCAGCCGAACCCCTCGTCGGTCGTGCCGCGCGGCCGGTATTCGGCGCCGAAAAAGCCCGCATAGCCGAGCGCCACGATGGCCGGCAGCAGCCGCTCATAGGCAAGTTCGCCCTCGTCGGGCTCGGCGCGGGACGGAACGGCGGCGATCTGCACATGGCCGATCTGGGCCCGGTGGCGCTCGAAGCGGCGGATCAGATCGCCCTGCATGATCTGGGTATGGTAACAGTCGAACATGATCTTCAGTTCGGGCCGGCGAAGACGCGCGACGATCGCCGCCGCCTGCTCGATTTCGAAGAGAAAATAGCCCGGCGCATCGCGGTGGTTGATCGGCTCGATGAGCACCATCATGTCGTGTTTGGCGGCGCGGTCACAGGCATAGGCGAGGTTCTTGTCGAATGTTTCGCTCGCGCCTTCGACCCCTTGGGTTTTTCCGGCCATGACATGGACGGCCCCGACGCCGATCTTGGCGCCGTAGTCGAAGGCCTCGTCGATAGCCGCCCGGGCTTCCGTCTCCCGGCCGGGCACGGCGGCAAGGCCGAAATCGGTCGCGCCGCCCTTGCGGGTGTTGAGGCCGAGCATTGTCAGGCCGGTCTCCTCCAGCGCCCGCCGAACGGCCGCCGCGTCCTCGTCATAGGGCCAATGACATTCGACGGCGTCGAAGCCGGTCGCCTTCGCGCGGACGATCGCTTCGGGAAGCGACAGTTCGGTCCAGAGGAACCCGAGATTGGCGGACAGGCGGATCATCAGGACCACTCCACGTCGAAGGCGGTGACGACGCCGGCGATCTGTTCAGGTGTCAGCTGGCGCGGTTGCAAGCCGCGGGTCAAAAGCGCGAGACGCGCCGTCTCTTCCAGTTCCTCGACGGCATAGACGGCGGCTTCCAGATCCTTGCCGGCGACGACCGGACCATGATTGGCCAGCATCACCGCCGAGCGGCGCCCGGCGAGCCCGCGGATCGCGTCGCCCGTGGCCGCATCGCCGGGCAGAAAATACGGCAGCAACTGTACCTTGCCGAGCCGCATGATCGAATAGGCGGTGAGCGGCGGCAGCATATTGTCCCTGTCGATGCCCGGCAGCATCGAAAGGGCGACCGAGTGGGTCGAGTGAAGATGCACCACCGCGCCGGCGGTCGAGCGGGTGTCGTAAAACGCCCGGTGCAGCGGCATTTCCTTCGTCGGCTTGTCGCCCTCGACGAGCGTTCCGGCCGCATCGAAGCGGCTGAGACGGGCCGGATCGAGCCGGCCAAAGGAGGCGCCGGTCGGTGTGACCAGCAGGCCGCCATCGGGCATCCGGACCGAGATATTGCCCGAGGCGCCGTGGGTCAGGCCGCGATCGTAGATCGAGCGCGCCAGTTCGCAGACCGTCTCGCGAAGCCGTGCCTCAGACGTCATGATGCTCGCCTTTCAAGACACCCAGCGCGGTCTGGAAGAAATCCGCGTCGCCGAAATTGCCCGACTTCAGGGTCAGCCAGAGTGGCCGGTCCGACGCCTTCACGGCCGGGACGCCCGGCGCGATCTCCGGACCGATGGCAAGGGCGGAGAGGCCGAGACCCTCGACCACCGCGCCCGACGTCTCGCCCCCCGCCACGACCAACCGCGTGACGCCGGCCGCGCATAATTGGCGGGCGGTTTCGGCGAAGAACTCTTCAAGGCGCGCGGCGAGCGCGTCCCGGCCGAAATGCCGCTGCGCCGCCTTGACCGCTTCCGGGTCGGCCGAGGAGTAGATGAGCGGAACGCCGTCGGTCTGTTCGAGTGCCCAACCGACCGCGCCGTCCGGCGACTGCTCGCCCGCCATCACCCGCTCCGGCACGATTTCGAGGGCAGGGGAGGTCTTGGCATAGCGAGCGACCTGCGTCCGCGTCATGGTCGAGCATGAGCCGGACAGGATCGCCGCCGGGCCGTCCGAGCCGATCCAGGTGGATGGCTCCGACGCAAGCAGGTTCTCGGCGCGGAAATTGTCCGGAAGGCCGAGAGCGATGCCCGAGCCGCCGGTCAAAAGCCGCAGGTCCTTCGCGGCGGCTCCGATGGCCATAAGATCCGCGTCGCGGATCGCGTCGACCACCACCACGGGACGGCCGGCGGCCGCTTCGGCGGCCATCGCGTCCATGATCGCCGGGCCACCTTCAAACACCGTTGTCGCGGCGACGTGCCCGACACCCTGTTTCGTCTGCGGCGCCAGCCAGCGGCGAAGGTCGGCATCCGTCATCGGCGTCAGCGGATGGTGTTCCATGCCGCTCTCGCTGAGCAGCCGATCGCCGACGAAGAGGTGTCCTTGATAGATGCTGCGCCCTGTCGCCGGGAAGGCTGGACAGACGATCGTGCGGTCCGTCCCGAGGCGCTGCATCAGGGCATCGATCACCGGCCCGATATTGCCGTCCGGCGTCGAATCGAAGGTCGAGCAATATTTGAACAGGAACTGCCGGCAGCCTTGGGCGACCAGCCAGTCGAGCGCTTCGAGCGACAGCGCCACCGCCTCGGCCGGGGGAATCGTCCGCGACTTCAGCGCGACGATTCCGGCCTCGACGCCCGGCTCGGCGGGGCCACTCGGCACACCGGAGAACTGCGTCACCCGCATGCCGCCCTTGGCGAGGGTGTTGGCAAGGTCGGACGAGCCGGTGAAGTCGTCCCCTATGCAGCCGAGCAGCATCGTCCCCCTCCTCTGTCGCCAATTTCGGCAATGTATACCGTAGAGAGGCTAACTACCGCGTCTTGGCCGCTCGTGCCAAGCCTTGCGGTGAAGGAAGTTTCGGCGCCCAGGATCGAAGCAATTCCTTAACGAAAGCGGGCGACGGATTCGTTACTCGTAGAAGACGTCGACCAGCGACAGCGAGACCGCCGGCACATAGGTGACGAGGATCAGGATCAGGACCAGAACGCCGATGAACGGCAGGTTCGTCTTCGTCGTCTTCCAGATGTCGGTGCGGGCGATCGAGCAGGCCGTGACCAGCACGCTGGCAACCGGCGGGGTTTGCTGGCCGAGCGCGATGTTCAGCGTCAGCAGGATGCCGAACTGGATCGGGTCGATGCCGATTTCGTGGACCAGCGGCATGAAGATCGGCACGGTCAGGATGATCGCGGCGGCACCGTGCAGGACCATGCCGACGAACAGGAGGAAGACGTTGATGATCATCAGGACGAGGAACTTGTCGGTCGTCAGCGTGGTGATGCTGGCGGCGAGCCGCTGCGGCATTTCGGTCTCGGTCAAATAGAGGCCGAGAACAGCGGACGTGGCGACCAGCAGCATGACGACGGCGGTCTGGATCACGCCGTCTATCAGTGAGAGATAGAGCTTTTTCAGATTGATCTCGCGATAGATGAAGCCGCCGATGAGCAAGGCCGCGACGACGGCGAGACCGGCGCCTTCGGTGGCGGTAACGAAGCCGCCGAAAATGCCGCCAAGGATGATCACCGGCAGGATCAGAGCCCAGGCGGCGTCCTTGGTTGCGCGCCAGAGGCGGCAAAGGCTGAAAGCCTCCTCGCGCGGCAGGTCGTAGCGAACGGCGAAATAATATGAGAGCGCCATCATCGAAAAACCGCCGAGCAACCCCGGCACGATGCCGGCGACGAACAGCCGGACGATCGAGGTGTCCGACAGTGCGCCATAGAGGATCATCGGGATCGATGGCGGGATGATGATGGCCAGCGAGGCGGAGGACGAGGTGATGGCGGCGGCGAAGCGGGGCGAATAGCCCTTCTTCTTCATCGCCGGGATCAGCACAGAGCCGATCGCCGCGACATCGGCGACGGCCGAGCCGGAAATTTCGGCGAAGAACAGCGAGACGCCGACATTCACCATCGCCAGGCCACCGCGCAGGAAGCCGATCAAAGCGGAAACGAAGGTGATCAGTCGCTGCGAGATGCCGCCGGTGTTCATCAGCGCGCCGGCCAGAATGAACAGGGGAATGGCAATCAGCGGAAAGCTGGTCGCGCCGTCGAAGATCGACAGCGCCGCGTTGAGAAAGCCGAGATAGCCGTTCAGCATGAACACGCCGACCAGGGCGCTGGCGAGGATCGCGACAGCAATCGGCAGGCCGATGGCGATCAACACGAACATCAACAGGAGGATGAGCGCCTCGGTCATTTCGGCTCTCCGGCGCGCATGGCTTGGAGTTCGGTTTCGGCACGGGCGATCTCGGTCTCGATCTCGCGCTGCTCCGGATCGAGGCCTTCCTCGACGTCCCGATAGCGTTCGGGGAGAGTGAGAAGGCGCGCCAGGATAATCAGCCCGGCGCTGATCGGCAGGATGCTCTGCACGAAACTGCGGGGAACGAACCGGACGGAGATCAGCGTTTCATTGCCGAAGATGTCGAGAATCGCCCAACCGGCCCAGCCGATCACCGCGAAGACGACCAGGAAGATCAGTTCGACGACGACGAACAGAACCGTGCGGCTTGGCCGCGGCAGCGCGAACAAGAGCCCGCTGAAGCCCAGATGCGCGTTCCGCATCGTCGCCAGCGCCGCCCCGGAAAAGGTGATCCAGGCGAGCAGCACCGAGGCGATCTCGTCGTACCAGATCAGCGAATTGCCGGAATAGCGAAACGTCACGCCCAACAGAACGACCCCGGTGAGGACGATGAGCAGGAACAACGTCACGGCTTGAAGGGCGATGTCGAGCCAGCGGGCGAGCCGGGACATGGGCGGTCTTCCAAGAAAGGCATGTGAGACGGTTGACGAGCGAAATACGGGGGCCGACTTCGCCGGCCCCCGTATTGTGTGACGGTCCTAGCATTACAGTTGCTCTTTGGATCTGAGATGCGCTTGTCGAGCTGCGGCTTGGTGGGCGCGTCGCCAAGTTGACCAAGCAATGACGT
>NZ_JAZHLJ010000116.1:0-8013 GCF_036549495.1 Aurantimonas sp. C2-5-R2 | reverse complement strand
TCGGTTGGAAGTCTCCAGCAGAAACCCTCGCGCTTCTCTTGGAAGCGAGTATTATAGCACCTGTTGCGACGACCGGTTGAATCCGCCCAGTCTCCCCCGTCGCGCGAACCGTCGACCCGATCGCGGTGAGGGTTGCCGCGATGGCGCCGACGGGATCGTCGTCGAGGCCGCGTCCCAGCGCCGCCAGGAAGATCGCCTCCGAATCGCTGGTCCCGCGTCGCTTCGGATAGAGCGCGTCCGGGATCAGATCATCGATGCGCCGGCGCAGGCGCTCATAGCCGCCGATCTGGCCGTTGTGCATGAACAGATGCCGGCCGTCCGCGAAGGGATGGCAATTGGCCGTGGAGACCTCGCCGTAGGTCGCGGAGCGCACATGCGCCAGGAACAGCGGTGAGCGGATCTGGCGGCAGAGCGAAACGAGATTGGCGTCCGACCAGGCCGGCGATATGCCGCGATAGACGCCGGCCTCGGGGCGCTCGCCATACCAACCGATTCCGCAGCCATCGCCATTGACGATCGTCTTGGCTTCGCGTGCCGCGAGCGACTGGGAGATCAGCGAGGCGCGCGGCTCGACCAGCAACCGGTCGAGGAAGATGGGCGGGCCGGCATAGGCAAGAAGACGGCACATCGGGGTGACACCGCGAGAGGGTTGGCCACGACCGTGTCGTCGCGGGGACAGGCCAGTCTCGCGTGGCCATGGTTAACGGGCGCTTAAGAATTCGCCGCCGAGGCCGTCCGTTTCAAGTGAATCGATCGACGGCCGGAGGGTCGCAACCGCCCCATTGCAACCGCTGCTACCGCCGCCGGCGCTTTTCCTTCAGCGCCGCCTCGGCGCGCGTGGCCGCAGTCTCAAGGGCGGCGAGCAGGCGCTTTATGTCGTCGGCGGGAAGGATCGCGATCGTCTCGGCCAGCCGGTTGGCCAGCGCCGTCGCCTCGGGGCTCAGTCCGGCGGTTTCGACCGTGACCTTCGGATGCGAGAGTTCGGCCAACCGCTCCAACTCCTCCGCCTCGTCCCAGATCACGTTGAGATAGCCGATGATGCGCTGCAGGAGTTCCCAGGTCGGGCGTCCGCGCCGGCCGTGTTCGAGCGCCGAGAGATAGGCACTCGAAATCCCGAGCGCCGCGGCCATTTCGCCCTGGGTCACGCCACGCTCCTTGCGCATGACGCGGATCTTCTCGCCAAAGGGGGTCATGCGAAGCGCCTCACCCGCACATAGAGCGCACCCTCGCCGCCGTGATGGCGCTCGGCGCTGTCGAAGCCGGACACCAGCGGGCGGAATTCCGGATTGGCGAACCACAGCGGCACCACTCGCCGCAACACCCCGCGCGACCCGAACGCGGCGCCCGAACGAGCCCCGCGACCGGTGATCACCAGCACATGGCGCAGCCCCATCACCTGGGCCTGGCGCAGGAAGCCGAGCAGCGCGTCGTGGGCGACCTCTTGCGTCATCTCGTGCAGGTCGATGCGCGCCTCGATCGCGACCCGGCCCTTGGCGATCTTGCGCCGCGTCGGTCTTTCGATCGGGTGCTGGGTCAGCCGCCGGCCACTGCGCTCCGGCGCCGCCGACGGACCGGGTGCGGCGGTCTCCGCCGCCTGCCGCCCGCTAGCGGCGGTAAAGGCCGGTGACAGCTTATCCTGCGACGGCTCCTCGGGCATTTTCGGATGCGCCTTGCCCTTCAGCGGCATCGCCGTGCGGGCGACGCTCGCCCACAAACGGGCATCCTCGCCACTGAGGCGTCGTCCGCGCCTCACCGCGCCAGACTTTCCGCGAGCCTCGCCGGCGCCAGGACATGAAAATCCGCCGCGTGGCGAATCCGCCCGGCGATCCGGCCGGCGTCCGGTCCCGAACCGACGAAAATGTCGGCGCGGGTAGGTCCGAGAATGGCCGAACCGGTATCCTGCGCGATCATCAGGCGGCGGAACGGCTCACCCGCCACGACAAGCCGCGGCGCGTCGATGAAATAGGGCACGCAAAAGGTCGCGAGTTCCCGGTCAACGGCGATCGAGGCCAGCGCCGTGAGCGGCACCTTGGCCGCGCCGATCGGGCCCTTTGCCGGGTCGTCCACCGGCATTTCCCGAAAAAAGATGAAGGAGCGATTGCGGTTGAACAGGGTCTGCCGCCGCTCCGGATGTGCCGCCAGCCACCCCCTGATGCCGTCCATGTCGGCTTCGGCCAGCGTGAGCTCGCCCTCATCGACCAGGCTACGGCCGATCGCGGTAAACGGATGTCCGGTCTTGGCGGTATAGCTCACGCGGGTTGCGCGCCCGCCCGGAAGGCGCAGCCGGGCCGATCCCTGAATATGGATGAAGAACGCCTCGACCGGATCGTCGAGCCAGGCGATTTCGAGACCCAGGCCGGCCAGCGCGCCGGCTTCGATCGCGGCCCGATCGGGATATTCCTCGAGCATCCCGCAAGGGGCGCGGCGCGCGAAGCGGAACGAGGAATCGAGCCCCGGCGGGCGCGATACGTCGTCGATCTTCACTAGATCCTGCGGTCGCGCGTAGAGCGGGAACCGAAACCGATCGGTGCGCACCGGCGAAGCGGCGACGATTGGCTCGTAATAGCCGGTGACGAAGCCCGGCGTGTCGGTCTCGGCGCCGTCCGGCAGGATGCGCAGCGGGGTAAAATGCGTCTCAAAGAACGACCGCGCCGCCGCTCCCTCCACCGCGCCGGCGGCCATCGCCGCTTCCGCGGCGGGCCGAAAGGCGCCCGGCGCGATGTCCAAAGATCCCAAAGACACCTCGTCCTTGACGAGCCGAGGGGCGCTGTCGCGAAACGCGGCGAAGGCCAGGGTGTGATCGGCTTCGGCCCAGCCCGGCAGGTCGGCAAAGCTGCGGCGCACGAAGCGGGTCATGGAAGGGTTCGCCGCTCCGGTTCAGTCTTCTTCGGATTCGGTCCCGGCCAGCTTCCAGTTCGGATCGCGCGAGCGTATGTCGCGCGAGAATGTCCAGACATCCTTGACCTCGACGACGGCTTCCGGATCGCCCTCGACGATCTCGCCGTCCGGCTTCAGCACGGCCGAAATCAGCTGCGCCACGATACGCACCGTCACCAGCGCCTCGCGATCCTTCTTTTCCGCGGACACGACCTCGGCGTCATCGATGCCGACGAAGGAGGACTGCATGCGCTCGCCGCGCTGTTCGCGGTCGGTGATCGCCTGTTCGAAGCCCTGATACACCTCGCTCGACAGGAGGTTCTGCAAGACCTTGCGGTCGCCGTCGGCAAAGGCGGTGACGATCATTTCATAAGCGAGCTTGGCGCCCTCGAGGAATTCCCCCGGCTCGAAATTCGGGTCGTCGTCGCGGATGCGACGCAATTCGCCATTGAGCGGGGTGCCTGGCGCGGCCAGCTTGTCGATGGCCTCGTAGGTATTCGGGGGCGTGGCCACATCACCGCCGGGCAGGCGGCGGTGCGGCAAGGTGACGACATTGTCGTTGGGCGCGGCTTCCCCTGGCCGTCCCTCTCGCCGCGAATAAGGATCGAAGGGCGGGCGCTCGCTGCCGGTACGCCGGCCGAGAACGCTGCGCAGCTGAAACAGGACGATCGCCGCAAGCACTATGAAAAAGATCGTCCCGAAACTCATTGGTTCTGTCGCCTCGCCGTCGCACATGCCATTCGCCCCCATATAGAGACGGCCGGCTACGCATTCAAATTCGTTTCGGGACTTCCTATCTGATCTTGCGACGCGGTGCTGCCCGAAACGCGCATGAGGGGCATTATGCCGTCAAAGGAGTGACCAAACCATGCCCTTCGCCCTGATCCCCTTCCTGCTCCTGGTAATTCCGATCCTGGAGATCGCCGTGTTCATCCTGGTCGGCAACATGATCGGCCTGTGGCCGACGCTCGGCCTCGTCCTGTTGACCGCGATCGTCGGCACGCTGTTGCTGAAGCAGCAGGGCCTGTCGACGCTGGCGCGCATCCAGGCCGACATCCGCGCCAAGCGCATGCCGGGGCGCGATCTCGTCCACGGCGTGATGATTGCCATGGCCGGCATCCTGCTTTTGACCCCTGGCCTGGTCACCGACACGATCGGCTTCCTGCTGTTCGTGCCGAAAATTCGCGACGGCATCTGGAATTTCATGAAAAGCCGCGTGGTCGTCGTGGCGCAAGGGGCTGGGACATCCGGCATGTGGAATTCCGGCGCCCGCGGCCCACAGCCCGACCCGCGGGCTGGCGGCGGGCCCGACGTGGTCGATCTCAGCGGCGAGGAGTTCGAGCGCCGGCCCGACGCCTCCTCGCCCTGGAACGACAAGCGCGATGGCGACGACACGCCGCAAGGCCGCATCCTGCACTGAGCCGGACGCGGCGGCGCGAGGTCGGCCTTCATCTTGTCCTCGCCTTGACCGCGTGATAGCGCTCGCGCCCATTATTTCCTGCCGGCCTGGCATAGCGCCCGGCCCGCTAACACTGGCACCGGGCGCGCCTTCGCGGCGACATCAGCCGGGACCAGCATCGAGACGGGAGCCAACATGTCCGACACAAACGATCAAAAGACCACCGGCAATGGCAATGGTGCCGCCACCGGCGACGGCGCCGCAAAGCCCGCCACGCCGCCCAGCATCAACATCCTGACCCAGTATATCCGCGATCTCTCCTTCGAGAGCCCGAACGCGCCGGGCGTGTTGCGCGGCCAGACCAAGGCGCCGGCGATCAATATCGGCGTCAATGTCGGCGCCAACCCGATCGAGGGCTCCGACGGCGACTACGACGTGCGGCTGACGATGAACGCCAAGGCCGGCGAGGGCGCCGAGCTGATGTTCAATGTCGAACTGGAATATGGCGGCGTCTTCAAGCTGCAGAACTTCCCGCAGGAGCATCTCCTGCCGGTGCTGTTCATCGAATGCCCGCGACTCTTGTTCCCCTTCGCCCGCCAGGTGATGGCCGACGTGACCCGCAATGGCGGCTTCCCGCCGCTGATGATCGACCCGATCGACTTCTCGCAGCTGTTCCAGCAGCGCATGGCCGAGGAGCGCGCCCGCCAGCAGGTCCAGACTGCCTGAGGCGACGCCGCTTCATCGTTCCTTGAGACAAGAAACGCCGGCGGCATCGCGCGATGCCGCCGGCGTTTTGATGACCAGCAACTTGTGCCGGCGCGATCAGGCGTCGGTCGTCGCTGCCGCCTGCGGGCGCTCCAGAAACCGCCACCACAGCGCCTCCTCGCCCATCGTCGCGACAAAGGCACGGTGGCGCGCGGCCTCGTCCGCCGTCAGCCGGGGCGGCAGCGGCACCGGCCGCGGCTCGATCCGGCCGAAATCGCCATCCGTCCCGTCGCCGGCCGTATCGAGCTCCACCGCCAGTCCCAGCGCCGCCTGCCGGCCGCCGATCAGCTCGATATAGACTTCGGCGAGCAGCTCCGAATCCAGCAGCGCCCCGTGCTTGTCGCGGCGGCTGGTGTCGATCGAAAAGCGCGAGCACAAGGCGTCGAGCGTTGCCGGCGCCATCGGGAACTTGCGCCGCGCCATCGGCAGCGTGTCGATGACGACCGACGGGTCGATCGGCGGCTGGCCGATGCGCTTCAACTCGGCGTTGAGAAACCGCGTGTCGAAGGCGGCGTTGTGGGCGATCAGCCGGGCGCCGGCGAAGAACTCGAGGAATTCCTCGGCGATCTCCTCGAACAGCGGCTTGTCGGCCAGAAACTCATCGGAAATGCCGTGGACGTCGAAGGCGCCGGGATCGACCTTGCGGCCGACCGGGCGGACGAAGGTGTGGTAGCTCTTGCCGGTCGGGATGTGGTTCCACAACTCGACGCCGCCGATCTCGATCACCCGCTCGACCTCCGGGTCGAGACCCGTGGTTTCGGTGTCGAAGACGATTTCCCGCATGCTAGCCCCCGCTTTGGGGTGTTGTCATGCAGCGGAGCGAAAGAGGCAAGGGGCGGGGTGGACGCTATCCACCGGCGAAGTGGTCTTGTTCTTTTTACGTTCTTATCGATGCGGTTTCTGCGGGATTTAGCGAGTCGACAGTTCGTGAAAAACCAACCGGCGGCTAGTGGTCCCAGTTAGTTCTGAAATCGAGATCGATAATAAACTGCACTGGCGTCACCCAGTGGATGCCACAATCGTTGCAGACGTCCGGGACATGCCGTCGAGCGCCTGTCCTCGTCGGCTTGGAGACTTCGGCTGTGACGACTTGCCGGTCGGCAATCCCCAAGGCGGATGCGATCAGAAACGGATCTTGGCCAATGGTGATTAAATCGGCCTCGGTGAGAGCTTCGCCGTAACAGGCAAGCACCGCCTGAACATTAGCAGTGTCGCTCGACTCCGCGAGGCGGAGCGCATTCTTCGCCTCAGGCGGCTTCATCCATGCTGCCAAATCGTCATTGCCGGCTTCCACCTCCGCGTATATCTCGGCTGGCATTTTTACCGATCCTGCATCGCCGTGGAAAAGCAGCCAAGACCAGAACTCTGGCACCCTGTGCAGGGCGTACCACGTGTTATGGGCAGAGATCAGGGCATTGGCATCGAGAAGATACTGCATCAGGTCGTTATCCTGCGGCGGCCGGTTCCGGCAAGAAGCGGATAAACGGACATCGGCTTCACGCCAAGCATGCGCGCAGCGCGGGTAGGTGTGAGCGACCCGTCAGCAATACCTTCTCGTGCAATGTCGAGGAGCGCTGCCCCTAAGCGGTGTCTCCGCAGCACGTACCAGTTAGGTCCGCCTGGGCTCTCCCTGTTGGCCGCGCGCGTAGCCGCCTTCTTCGCCAGCCATTCCTCCCTGAATCTATCGCGCAACTCTTCCCAGCGGCGGAGCGGCAGCCGTTTTGCGCGGAACAGCTGGTAGGCAACCATACCCCTGCTAACGCGGCATCGATCTGCAAGTTCGCCGATTGCGACAATATCTCCAGCACCACCCTCCAAAGAAAGATCGGCGAGTTCATCCGGTGTAATGAGCGTCGCGGCTGCGGCATCATTGCATAATTGCTCGATCCCGGCGGTTGGTGCGCCACCACTGATCCCCGGCTCGCCGAGCAACAGGTGAGCGAGTTCGTGAAGCAGCGTAAACGACCATGCAGCTTTGGCGTCTTGGTCGTTGATAACGAGGAACGGCGCGAGATCGTCGGTGATCGCGAAACCGCGGAAGATGCTAACCTCGATCGCTGTCTGCCAGCTGCCGCAATCACCCGCCAGTAATACAAAGACTCCGACTGCCTCCACTCGCGCACGGAGATAGGCGAAAGCATCCTCTGCGCTTTGATGGCTCCGGAATTCAGCGCGATCAAATCCTATAGCGGCGACCAGCGCTACAGACAAACGAAGGGGATCTGTCACGCCGCGCTGCGAGTCGACCAGCGTGACCGCAGTCGCATCCTCATCGTCTTCAATGGTTGCGCGAACCAATGCTTGGCGCGCCTTCACATCGCGCAGCAGCGTCGCCAAGAGCACGTTCGACGGACTACCCTGATCGGGGAGTGTGCGGAAATCCTGCCCGAGTTCCGCAGGTGCTGGCACTTTGGGAAGGTAGAAGGTCAGGAGTGGTCGATGATACTGTGGGGCCATGCGTCGCAGGAGCGACATGGAGGGTCTGCTATTGCCCGTCTCATAGCTCGCCAGCCGGTCGGCACCTGGCACCCCTCGTGCGGCATTCAGCCCTATCTTCCGCGCGGCCGTCTCAAGATCAAGGCCGGCAGTCTGGCGCGCCCATTTTAGGATTTCAGGATTCAGCTCAGCCATAATTTCAGATCGCTTGCCAAATAGGCTGCCGTACCTACTAACATACGAACCCTATGCGCCCTCTCAGGCTCCGCTCGAACTCTCCTGAACCTGTGTACCGATTAAAACTTGCGCCGGGAAGACGTCGACGCTTCCAGCGTCCTTGCTGGAGTATCCGGCTCTTAGATCCGCTGGCGCAAAAGGGAAACGGTCGTTTCCGACGACACTGATTGCCTGGCGACTATTCTCTCCACCTCACGCTCCGCCCAGTTAGAGCGTCAGGCGATTAATCTGCAACATAGCCAGCGGCCTTGAGGTAGTTCCAACATTCTTCGGGCTCGAACAGGTCGCAGATGTTGCCG
>NZ_JAZHLJ010000115.1:0-8192 GCF_036549495.1 Aurantimonas sp. C2-5-R2 | reverse complement strand
GACTGCGGGAACGGCAGGTCTTCACGGGCCAGGACATCCATGCCCAACACTAGATCTAGTGGGTGTGGGAATCAACCGGATAGGCAAGGTTCGTTCAACGATCCTCTTGCTGACGCTCAAACTTAGACGCGGGAGGAGCGAAGGTCGCAACGTTCCGCAATCGCTATTGCGTCACTGAATGGATGCCTTTGTGCTGGATCGCTTCGACCCATACGTCGTTGATCGCTGCGATGTCATGGATAGACCTCCGAGCACCCTCCCCTCCACCTTCGCGCGGCTAAAACCAGCCCGGATCCGCCGGATCGAGAGATTACGTCCGAATTCAGCCACCGCGCTGATGACGTTTATCATCGAGTTTGCCGGTCGAGCTAGCGAGGCCGAAGCCGCCGAGGGGCTGCTTTGAACTTGACAGGTACGATGGGTGAGGCCTAGTCCCCTGTTAGCACTCATATATAGAGAGTGCCAATTCCTCTTTGTCGGGTGTCGCGTTGGAACGCATGACCGGCGCAACGAAGGTTCGACCCATGGCCAACGTGAACTTCCGTCCTCTGCACGACCGCGTCGTGGTTCGCCGAATTGAGGCCGAAGCTAAGACCGCGGGCGGCATCATAATCCCGGACACCGCGAAGGAAAAGCCGCAGGAAGGCGAGATCATCGCCGTCGGCGCGGGCGCCCGCGACGAGCAGGGCAAAGTGCAGCCGCTCGACGTCAAGGCCGGCGACAAGATCCTGTTCGGCAAGTGGTCCGGCACTGAGGTCAAGCTCAACGGCGAAGACCTGATGATCATGAAAGAATCCGACATCATGGGCATCGTCGTCTGAGCCTCGGCTCGCCTTTCTTTCACCTCTGAACCTTTGAAGCGGCGCAGCCCGACCTCGGGCGCCCGAGGAGAAAACCAAAATGGCAGCCAAAGAAGTAAAATTCGGCCGTGATGCCCGCGAACGCATGCTGCGCGGCATCGACATCCTCGCCGATGCGGTGAAGGTCACGCTCGGCCCCAAGGGCCGCAACGTCGTCATCGACAAGAGCTATGGCGCTCCGCGCATCACCAAGGACGGCGTCGCCGTCGCCAAGGAGATCGAGCTCGAGGACAAGTTCGAGAACATGGGCGCGCAGATGTTGCGCGAAGTTGCCTCGAAGACCAATGACAAGGCCGGCGACGGCACCACGACCGCCACCGTCCTCGCCCAGGCGATCGTCCGCGAAGGCGGCAAGGCGGTTGCCGCCGGCATGAATCCGATGGACGTCAAGCGCGGCATCGACATGGCCGTCCTGAAGGTCGTCGAAGCCCTGAAGAACGCGTCCCGCAAGATCGAGACCTCCGACGAGGTCGCCCAGGTTGGCACCATCTCCGCCAATGGCGAGAAGGACATCGGCGAGATGATCGCCTCGGCCATGCAGAAGGTCGGCAACGAGGGCGTCATCACGGTCGAGGAAGCCAAGACCGCCGAGACCGAGCTCGAAGTCGTCGAAGGCATGCAGTTCGATCGCGGCTACCTGTCGCCTTACTTCGTGACCAACGCCGAGAAGATGGTCGCCGAGCTCGATGACCCCTACATCCTCCTCCACGAGAAGAAGCTGTCGAACCTCCAGGCATTGCTCCCAATCCTCGAGGCGGTCGTCCAGTCGGGCAAGCCGCTCCTGATCATCTCGGAAGACGTCGAGGGCGAGGCTCTGGCCACGCTCGTCGTCAACAAGCTGCGCGGCGGACTGAAGATCGCCGCCGTCAAGGCGCCGGGCTTCGGCGACCGTCGCAAGGCGATGCTCGAGGACATCGCTGTCCTGACGGCCGGCCAGGTGATCTCCGAGGACCTCGGCATCAAGCTCGAGAACGTCACGCTCGACATGCTCGGCCGCGCCAAGAAGGTCTCCATCACCAAAGAGAACACCACGATCATCGACGGTTCCGGCGAGAAGGAGCAGATTCAGGCCCGCGTCGGCCAGATCAAGAGCCAGATCGAGGAGACCACCTCGGACTACGACAAGGAGAAGCTCCAGGAGCGTCTCGCCAAGCTCGCCGGCGGCGTCGCGGTGATCCGCGTCGGCGGCGCGACGGAAGTCGAGGTCAAGGAGAAGAAGGACCGCGTCGACGACGCGCTCAACGCGACCCGCGCGGCCGTCGAAGAGGGCATCGTCGCCGGTGGTGGCGTCGCTCTGCTGCGCGCCTCCCACGCGCTGACGATCAAGGGCGAGAACCAGGACCAGGAAGCCGGCATCACCATCGTGCGCCGCGCCCTCCAGGCCCCGCTTCGCCAGATCGTGATCAACGCCGGTGCGGAAGGCTCGATCGTCGTCGGCAAGATCCTCGACAACGCCTCGGTCACCTACGGCTACAACGCCCAGACCGACGAGTATGGCGACATGATCCAGATGGGCATCGTCGATCCGGTCAAGGTCGTGCGCTCGGCGCTCCAGGACGCGGCTTCGGTCGCAGGTCTCCTCGTCACCACCGAAGCGATGATCTCGGAAGCCCCCAAGCGCAACGGCGGTGCCGGCGGCGGCATGCCGGGCGGCATGGGCGGCGGCGGCATGGGTGGTATGGGCGGCATGGACTTCTAAGACCTCGCAAGCGTCTGGAAGAGTTCTTACTTCACCAACGAGGGGTCCAGTTCGCTGGGCCCCTCTTCATTTATCAGCCCGTCGTCTGTGAGCGGCGCTCTCGATCTCGAAGGGACCGCCATGATAACCCGCCGCGTCGCCTTACTCGGCACCCACACGCCGCGCCAATGCGGCATCGCCACCTTCACGCACGACCTTGCCGAGGCGATCGCCCAAGCCCAGCCGAGAACCGAGGTCCTGGTTGTCGGCATGAATGACGGACAGACATATTCCTATCCGGACCGCGTGGCGCTGACGATCGAGCAGGATGATGTTGCCGCATACGAGGCCGCCGCGGACGCGCTGAACGCGCGTGCCATTGACGTGCTGTGCGTGCAGCATGAGTTCGGCATCTTCGGTGGTCCCGCCGGCAGCTATCTCCTCACTCTGTTGAGGCGCGTGCGCTCGCCGATCGTGACGACGCTGCACACGGTGCTGGAGAATTTCACGCCCGAGCAGTTCGCGGTGATCGAGGAGCTTGCCCTCCTGTCAGCCAAGCTCATCGTCATGAGCGAGCGCGCGGTGAGCTTCCTCGTCGCACAGGGCGTGCCGCGACAGAAGATCAGCCTCATCCACCATGGCATTCCCGACGTACGGGAGGATCGCGAGGCCGCGAAGGCGAGCCTTGGGCTGTCCGGGCGATCGTTGATCTTCACTTTCGGGCTCCTGTCGCCCAACAAGGGGATCGAAACCGCAATCCGAGCGCTGCCGGCTGTAGTGCGCGATGTCCCGAACGTGACCTATCTCGTGCTCGGCGCCACCCACCCGCACATCCGCGCGCAACACGGCGAGGCTTACCGCGAGCAGCTGATGCAGCTCGCCTCCGATCTCGGCGTGGGTGAGCATGTCCGTTTCGAGGACGGTTTTGCGGATCTGGACCGGATCACCTGCGCCCTTGCCGCCGCCGACCTTTACCTCGTCCCCTACGTGAACCGCGAACAGATCGTCTCGGGAACGCTCGCCTATGCCCTCGGCAACGGCAAGGCGGTGGTCGGCACGCCGTTCTGGTATGCCGAGGAGCTCCTCGCCGACGGACGTGGTGTCCTCGTCCCCTTTCGTGACGCCGAAGCGCTCAGGACGGTTCTGTCCGACCTGCTCCGCGATCCAACCCAGCGCGCCGCCTTGGAGGACCGCGCTCGGGCCTACGGCGAGCAGATGCGTTGGCCGAACGTCGCGCGCACCTACACGGACGTCTTCAGCGCGGCGATGCGTACCCGTCCCGCCCCGCTCTCCTCCCGGCCTTTGCCGTCGCTCACGCTGAACCACGTCACCGCTCTCACGGACGGGACGGGGATGTTGCAGCATGCGACCGTCGCGGTACCCAATCCGTTCGAGGGCTACTCCACCGACGACAATGCGCGGGCGCTGCAACTCGCCGCGCTCGTCGGCGACGATCCGCACGCACCGGCGATTGCCCGTCGCACCCTCTCCTTTCTGCACTACGCCCTAAACCCCGCCACACAACGCTTCCGCAACTTCATGTCCTATGATCGTCGCTGGCTCGACGAGGATGGCGGCGACAATGTCCAGGCTCGCTCTCTGCGCGCCCTGGTCACGGCCGCGCACGCGTTGGAGGGTGCCCTTGGTAGCACGGCGCGGGAGATACTCAGCCGCTCTTGGGCGGCCCTTGAGCATCTCGACAGCCCGCGCGCGCAAGGCATCGCTCTGATAGCCCTTGCCGAGCGGGCCGAGAACGAGACGCTTCATCCGGAATGGGCGGCCCTCGCCGATCGATATGCGGGCAATCTGCTGCGACTTCACAGCGAGTCGGCCACCTCGACCTGGCCGTGGTTCGAGCCTTACCTCAGCTACAGCAACGCCAAGCTGCCGCACGGCCTGATCGCCTATGGAAGGGTGTTCGGGAGCCCTGAAGCACTCGCGACAGGGCTGGACGCGCTGCGCTGGCTGGAGGAACAGCAGACAGCGCCGGATGGCGCGTTCCTCCCCGTGGGCTCCGAGCGCGTGTACGGCGCTGGCGAGGCGAGGCCATTGTGGGATGGGCAGCCTATCGAGGCCTACGCGACGGTCGCCGCCGCCCTGGAGGCGCAACGCGCGACGGGTAATGTCGTGTGGCTCGCCACCGCGCGACGAGCGTTGGAATGGCTGGTCGGCCGCAACGCGCTGCAGACACCGCTATACGATCCTGAAACGGGCGGTTGCCGCGACGGGCTGCACCGCGACCGCGCCAACGCCAACCAGGGCGCCGAAAGCACACTGGCGCTCTGGCTTAGCGTCGCGGAGTACGATCGAGCGGCGCGGCTCACGGTCACAAGCCGTGTCGGCGGTCTCTGAAGGGGTGCATCCGCTCGCCCGTCATCCGGCGCACGAGCGACCATTGCGCGTTGGGATGCTCGCCCCCATCGCCTGGCGGGTGCCGCCGCGCAACTATGGCCCCTGGGAGCGCGTGGTGTCGCTGCTCACAGAAGGCCTCGTCGCGGCCGGGGTGGATGTGACGTTGTTTGCCACGGCGGATTCCTGCACGAGCGCCCGCCTCAGCGCCGTGGTGCCGTCGCCTTATGAGGAAACGCCGGGGCTGGACGCCAAAGTATGGGAAGGATTGCATCTGGCGAACGCCTTCGGCCAGGCGGCGAACTTCGACCTGATCCACAACCATTACGACTTTCTCCCGCTGACGTACGCGAGCCTGGTCGACACCCCCACGATCACCACCATCCACGGCTTCTCGAGCGAAGGCATTCTGCCCGTTTATCGCGCGTTCAACGGGCGCACGACATATGTGAGCATCTCCGATGCCGACCGTCACCCCGACCTCACCTATCTCGCCACGATCCATCACGGTCTGAATTTCGGCGAATTCACCTTCCAGGACTTGCCGGGCGAGTACCTGCTGTTCTTCGGTCGCATTCACCCGGACAAGGGCGCATCGGACGCCATACGCGTCGCCCGTGCGGCCAACCGGCCCCTCGTGCTGGCCGGCATTGTTCAGGACCAGGGGTATTTCGAGCGCAAAGTCGAGCCTCACCTCGGGGATCGGGTGCGCTACGTCGGCCCGGTAGGCCCTTCTGAGCGGGACACGTTATTGGGTGGGGCGCTGGGTCTGCTCCACCTCATCCACTTCGACGAGCCGTTCGGGCTTTCTGTCGTCGAAGCCATGGCATGCGGGACGCCGGTCATCGCCTATCCCCGCGGCAGCATGGCGGAGGTGATCGCCCATGGCGTGAGCGGCATTCTGGCGCCGGACGAGGCCGGCGCTGTGCACGCCGTAAAATTGCTGCATACTCTCGACCGCTCGAACGTGCGTGCCCATGCAGAGCGGTTTACAGCTGCCCGCATGGTGGACGCCTACCTGCACGCCTACCACGCGGTTCTTTCAAGTGGGCCAAGGCCTCCGGCCTTGAAAGATGACGCGGACGAAGGGAAGGAGCATGGTGCTTTGGTGGCTGAAGCAATTTTTCGGACGCCCTGATCGTCGGCACGATCCAGGAGTGAGTGTCGTCGAAGCTGCTGACGAGACGGTCTCCAGTGAGAGTGAAGGCGACCTTGATCGGCAGGCCGAACTCGCAGAAGCGGTGAAGGCGAAGGCGGCTTTTGGTGCGATGCTGACAGACGACGCTAACGACCGCGAGCAATACGAAAGGCTCCGGGACGAAGCCCTTGAGATCCTGCAAGCGATCAACGACGAGTTCTATGCCGGATTTGCCCGGCACCAAATAATCCGGTTATGCATCGGAGCAGGCGAGCCCGACCGGGCCGCTGCTCTTCTAGCCGAGGTCGAGGACGAGTTCATCCTTGACGAGATTCACGACGAGTTCCCCGATCTCATGCCTATCTTAGCACCTACGCGATAACCGAACCCGAGCGTCTCAATACGCTCTCCAGGACCATTGAACCCATATCTGTCGACGCCGATCGGCATGGTAAAGTGAAGAATCCAGGAGTGAGCCCATGCCAGCGCAGACCCTGTACATTGTCCAGCAATTCGAAAAGCAGGGGAAGCGGCTGATCGCGGGGCAGACGCTCCAGTTCAAGCACGCAGCGAGCGCAATCGAGAGAGCAAACCGGGATGCCTCGCGCTTCCCCGGCGTCGTGGCTGTCCAACAAACGGTGGATACCGAAACTGGCGAGGTGCTGGAGGAGCCGACGGTCCTCGCCCGGCACGGCGAGGTGCCGCAGGAGTTCCGAGAGGAATGAAAGTGGCCTGCGGCGCGACAATCAGGATGGGAAAGCGCGACAATCAGGATGAGAAGCAGCCGCCGTTGTCGTGACGGAGGGAGGGCGTAGCCCGAGCGAAGTCACGACAACGGCGGGCGGGTATTTGATGCCCCTCTGGCGATCGCGGTCGGCATGGCCTGCGGTGTGTTCTTCTCGATCGAGAGGACCCCCGCGTGCCCGGCCGCCACATCACCGATCACCAGATGAGGCTCTACATGAAGTTCCGTCAGACAGATTCCCCGACTGTGGCTGCGGCCAAGGCATCCTTCAGCGCCAGCGCGGCCTAGCGGCTCGAGAAGGAGCCCGGCCTGCCCTCGGCGAGAAAGGCAGAACGGGGTCGGCGCCGGGTTGATCCGCTCGCGGACCTCTTCGATTCCGAGATCGTCCCGCTTTTGAAGGGAGCGCTGGGGCTTCGTCCTGTGGCGGTCTTCGAGGAGATGCAGCGCCGCCACCCGGATCTGCCGGACAGTGTGCGTCGTACTCTTGAGCGGCGCATCCGCTCCTGGCGTGCCGTTCATGGCGAGGAACAGGAGGTCATCTTCAGGCAGATCCACGTTCCCGGCCAAGTCGGCCTGTCCGACTTCACCGACATGGCTGACCTCGCCGTCTCGATCGCCGGCGTGCCGCTCGATCATCGGCTTTATCACTTTCGGCTCGCCTATTCCGGCTTCGCCCACGCCCACGTCGTCATGGGCGGCGAGAGCTTCGTCGCGCTCGCGGAAGGTTTGCAGAACGCCCTCTGGTCGCTCGGCCTGGCTCCTCACGAGCATCGCACCGACAGCCTCTCGGCTGCATTCCGCAACCTCGGCGCCGCTGCCGAAGACGATCTGACCCAGCGCTACGGCGCCCTGTGCACCCATTACGGCATGCATCCGACCCGCAACAATCCCGGCGTCGCCCATGAGAACGGCGCCATCGAAAGCGCCCATGGTCATCTGAAGGCCGCGGTGCGCGACGCGCTTCTCATTCGTGCCAGTGTCGACTTCGCCGATCTTGGTGCCTATCGCACCTTCATCGATGAACTCCTCGCCCGCCGTAACGCCCGGATCGCCAAGCGCATCGACAGCGAGCGGCCGTTTCTCCAGGCCCTGCCGGGAATGAATGCTGATTCCGAGGGATGCCGCCCCCTTGTTCCGAAATGATCTCGCTCCCCTGTTCCGAGAATTAGTCGCCCCCTGATTCCGAGATAATGCCGCCCCCTGTTTCGGGGCGGTGGGCAGGGTCTGCTGGTGCGTTCAGGTTCGCTTCTTTGGCTTGTCCGGAGAAGGGAACCAGATGCCGGCGGAGAGAATGACCATGCGGCGTGTCCGCGAGATTTTGCGATACCGATTTGCGTATTTCACCGCATCGTGAGCACGGATTTCACCGCATCGTGAGCAGAGATTTCGGGGGATCGTGAGCAACGATTTCAGATGATCGTG